>UQXC01000026.1 GCA_900544995.1 uncultured Collinsella sp.
GACCGGGCTTCTCTCCCGCCGCCCTCGAACGCGGCTGCGAGCGCCTCTTCACAGACGACTCCTCCCGCTCCTCGCGCGACGGAGGCCGCCACTACGGGCTCGGCCTCCACGCCGCCTCCGAGGCCGCGAGCGCCCACGGGGGCTCCGTCTCGCTCGCCAACAGCCCCTCGGGCGGCGCGGTGGCCACCATCGCGGTCCCCCTATGAGGGCCTAACGACTCAGGCCCTCACACCGGCGTGCCTCGCAATCAAACGCTTCCATCTTGAAACACGGGGAGTAAATCGCGAAATCGCAGGCGAAAGGGAGTAAAACGGCAAAGAAAAAGTCCCGTCCCAGCACGGGAACGGAGGCTCAATAATCGGATTCACCCACCAATGTCGCTGGTGGCTTTGCCGTGACTCTCGTACGAAACGAAACTCAGGAGCACAGTACGGCACTCAAAAGAGCAGGTCAGAACCCTATCGGGCTATTCCCACTCAGCGACTAATTGAATCCAAGCGTTGCCAATCCGTGTCACATTATGCCGACTAAGGGTTGATTCGTGCGCAATTTGAGCGAATCAAGCCCTGATTCGCGATTTTGGGAATGACTCAATTGATTCGCGAAACCGCAGGTCGCCTCTTTAATCACTCCCAGGTTTCCGCCAGGATTCGTAGCGGGTGGCTTGGAAAAGGGTGATTCGGGAGATCGGAGGACAGGGGCGGGAAAGCCCCTTTGGCAGCATCCCGCTACTTGATCATCTTGCGGCGCGCTTGCTTGAGCCAGTTCTTCTTGAACGTGCCTATGCCGCCGAAGAACTTGTTGTAGGTCTCGCCGTCTTCCTTCGCCGCGTACTTGACCGCCGCAAGCTCGATGGTGCAGAGGTAGTCCGCTGCTTGCTCGAGACGGTAGTCAGTCATCGAAGTCTTGCGCCGCTCGACGACGCCTTTGGAAAGCACGAAGCCGATCGACTGGTCGAGCGCCTGCTTCACGATGTCCTGGCCGTTGTCGTAATAGACCTTCACCTCGTCGAAGCTTTGAAAGAATTCTAAGCGATCAAACAAAAGGCCCGAAATATCGCGCTTCATGCGCGAGGTGAGCTTTGCCAGATCCTCGAACTCGCTTCTGCGGTAGACGAACGTTCTATAGGAGACGGGAAGGCGCTGAACCAGAACGTTGAACGAGTACAGCATCTTCTTGCGCGCCTGCAGGTCGATCCCCTCGTACGGCCCGTGGCCGTTCAGCAGCGGCTCAGAATGGAACGGTATGTTTGGGAGGTCGGAGCTGGCGAGGGACTGCTCGTATCGGGAGACTTTGTCGGCAATGCCCTCCGACTGGTCGTGGACCACGAGGGTCAAAAGGTAGTACCGGGCCTTCCCGCCCCGATCGCCGCTCTCGTCGACGAAAATGCTCAGGTCTCGCGCCAATATATGCCCCTAGATAGAATAAAAGCCGGGGGATAAGCCCCCGGCACTTGGAGGTAGCTGAAACAGCCACCAAAATTCTTATACCAGATCTAAGCTGACTATGCAAGGATTCCCGCAACGCAAGCGGGTTTCTGGCACTGGAGATTCCGAGGTGCAGCATGCCCCCGCCGATTGTCGGCGTGTTCCGTACGGGCAACTTGCATCAGCGGTCGTACCGGGGCTAACCGGTTTGCATTGTAGCGCATACATTCTGTTCGCGAGGTCTTAAGTGTCCGATGTGCGAATCAACCCCTTATTCGCGGGTTCAGGAATGGCTCGATTAATTCGCGAAACCGCAGGTCGTTTCATGCGCACCGGCATCGCCCTACGAATATGCAACCTTGTTGACGCCGACGAGCCCTCGCTCAAAGAAGACGACGTCTGCGGTGTGCAGGCACGCCGTTTTCACGGATGGCGCAGAGAGTCGGGGTGCCGTCGAAACGGCGGCTGTCTTTACCCTTGCCGTTTTAATGCTCGCCCCTTTGATGCCGAGTATCGAGAGCAGGCGTTTGGGAACCTCGTAGTCTTGCTCGATGAGGCCAAAGAAGGTGACGCCGGAATCGACGCACACCCTCATGACGCAAGACGAGACGGGCTTGAACGCCATGCTTCCCGCCGCTCCGCCGACGAAGGACCCGATGAGCACAGGGAGGGTTGCCCCGCCTGTCAGAGCGGTCGCGACAGCGGCTCCGCCGAGCATCATGACAGTTAAGAACACGGACTGGCCCATGTTGCTCGCCATCTCGACGGGCTCGATCTGCCCCGACGCCACGAGATAGGAATTTCGGCACGTTTCCATGGTTAGCACGACGAGTGACGCGATGACGTTCGCGCCCCTCGATCCCATTGCGGCGGCCTTTACCGTCTCGCCGAAGGCGCCCTTTGCTGCTGCGGCAGTGATTGCCGCGGTCGCCGACCCGGACACGAACCCGCTGGCGGCGCCGGCGCATGCCGCCGTCCCGATGGACTTCAAGTGCTCGTCGTCGATTTCTCCTTCTGCGATCAGGTAATCGATGGCACGGTAAATCTCGGGGGCTACGCTCAGGGCGGCGCTCAGGGCGGCGGCTGTGCCGCCGGCCTTGAGCGATTGCTTCACTATGTCGCTCGCAGCGATTAGTTGGGACGTGGTCATGCCGTCGTCTGTGGGATCGAGCTTCTTCTTGTTCGAGACGTCGATCGCCTTTCGGCGCATCTCCTCATTCGTGGCGGGCCTGCCCTCGACGCCCTCAGGGGTCTTGATTCGGTCCGTCAGGTTGTCGCGCGCCTTCGTCCAGCGCCGCACCTCTTCGTCCAAGCCGCGCCCTTTCGCGCGCTCGATGCGTATCAGCGTATACTGCCTGGCTGCTTCAAGCTTGTCCGACGGGATCAGGCCTCCCATGTCGCCGTAGAGCAAGTCGTCTGGGGTCTTGCCCGCGAAGCCCTTTTCGACAGCCCACTCGTCAAAAGAGAGATCCGCATATCTTTTCGGCCTGCCGTTGTACGAATCACGAAGCGTTGTCGCGAGTTTGCGCGCGATGTTCTTCGGGTCGGTCAGGAACTTGAGCTGGTACTGATCGGCGCCCCAGGCCACATCCGCAGACCCGAGGTCGTGCGAGTCGAGCCTGATACCCTTGGCGTCGACCCTCTTAACGGCCGCGTCGACGTTCGCCGTCCCAAAGGCCCATTCTTCTGCCAGGAACCCCTTGAGGGAGTCCTGCGCCGCCTTGCTGTTCTTGTAGTGGTCGTAGGAGTTCATCGCGGAGTACAACTCCTCGATGGCGGCCTCCACGCTGTTCACCCAGCTCGTGGCATCCATCCCGGCGGGCACGGCAGCGGCATGGCGCGCGGAGAACTCGAACCCCTTGTCGAAATCGTTCATCCCTACGCCTCGACGAAGCCCTTGAGCTTCTCGTGGTAGAAGCGTTTCACGGCGTACTGGTAGCGCTGCTCGCGGATCTCGGCCGCCTTCTGATGGAGGACGACGGCCTGGTTGATGCCGTTCGCGCCATCGGCGGCAGCCCTCCCGATGGTCTTGCCTACCATCTTGGCAAAACCAAGCACGGGATTGGAATCATTGCTTTCTTCGGGTTCCGCCGCCTCCTCTTCGGGGCGCAGGGCTGCGAGAAGGTCATCGAACTCCATGCCGTGCTCTCTTGCCCTTTCGAGAAACTTCCAATAGTCCTCCTTGGAAGGCGGCTCGGTATTCACCGTGATGCAGGCGTGGTTCCCGCTCACGCCGATGTAGACGCCTTCCTCGTCGATGGCTTCGGGGTTGTCAAGCCGAATCGCGTCGATGTAGTCTCCGGTGCCTTCCGGCCAACCGATGAAGACGACCTTCTGGCTCGACGAGATGGCGGTCTGAGCGAACTGGTCCTCGTTGAAGATGGAGGCATCGACGCTGCCGTCGACGGGGCCGGTCGGACCAGCCTCTGTGTCATCGTTCTTTCCGATCATGTTGTAGAGAAGCTTGGAGAACTTGCCGGTGTTTCCGGCCTCGACAATAAGAAGCGATTCGACGGTGTTGAACATCATGGGCAACCTATCTAGAGGAAATTAATGGTTGAGGCGATTATAACCCTGAGGTAAACAGCTATATTCAGCTGTCAACTTAATATCGGGAGGGTTTGCAAAGGCTACTCTCGCCCTACGCTGGGGGCGTGGGACCTCCAATATCAGACCACTGTCGGGTCTTTTCACTCCTGAATAGCACGCAAGCTCCTAAATGAAAATAATCGCAGGTGAAAGAGAGTGAAACGACAAAGAAAAAGCCTCCGTCCCAACGAGGGAACGGAGGCTAGGAAATCGTTTTTACTCACCGCCGTCGCTGGCGGCTTTGCCGTGACTCTCGTACGAAACAAAACTCAGCGTCACAGTGCGGCACTCAAAAATGCAGGTCAGAACCCTATCAGCCTACTCCCACTCAATCGTCGCGGGCGGCTTGGACGTGATGTCGTAGCACACGCGGTTGGCGCCGGGAACCTCGGCAACGATGCGGCCGGAGATGCGGGCCAGCACGTCGTAGGGCAGCTTGGCCCAGTCGGCGGTCATGGCATCGCTGGACTCGACGGCACGCAGGATGATCGGGCGCTGATAAGTGCGCTCGTCGCCCATAACGCCGACGGACTTGATGTCGGGCAGGACCGCAAAGTACTGCCAGCAGCTGTGCTCGGAGTTGCGCTCGCCGGTCTGCTCAAACAGACGCTGGTTGTAGGCGTCGAGCTCCTCGCGCACGATAGCGTCGGCGTTCTTGAGGATCTCGAGCTTCTCCTTGTCGACCGCACCGATGATGCGGATGGCCAGACCCGGGCCCGGGAAAGGCTGGCGGAACACGATGTGACCCGGCAGGCCAAGTGCCAGACCAAGCGCGCGGACCTCGTCCTTAAAGAAGTGATCGAGCGGCTCGATGAGGTCGAAGTGCACGCCCTCGGGGAACGGGATCAGGTTGTGGTGGCTCTTGATGGTGGCCGTCTTGCCGCCCGTCTTGCGTGCGCCAGACTCGATGATGTCGGGGTAGATGGTGCCCTGAGCCAGGTACTTGACCGGCTTGCCATCGGTCTCGAGCTGCTGCGCCACGGCGAAGAACTCTTTCCAGAACTGCGTACCGATGATGCGGCGCTTCTCCTCGGGCTCGGTCACGCCGGCCAGAAGCTCGGCATAACGGTCCTCGGCGTGGACGTGGATAAAGTCGACGTCGAACTGCTTGGTGAAGACCTCCTCCACCTGCTCGGGCTCGCCCTTGCGCAGCAGGCCGTGATTGATGAACACGCAGGTCATCTGCTTGCCCACGGCGCGAGCGCCCAGCGCAGCCACGACGGAGGAGTCGACGCCACCGGACAGGGCCAGAATCACGCGGTCGTCGCCGACCTTCTCGCGGAACTCGGCCGTCATGGTCTCGACCAGGTTGTCCATGCTCCAGTTGGGCTCCAGGCCGCAGATCTCAAACAGGAAGTTGCTCAGCAGCTGCTGACCGTACTCGGAGTGTTTGACCTCGGGGTGGAACTGCGTGGTGAAGATCTTGCGCTCGGGGCACTCCATGGCGGCAACCGGGCACACGTCGGTGCTGGCGGTAACGGTAAAGCCCTCGGGCACCTCGGAAACGGCATCGCGATGGCTCATCCACACGGTCTGCTCCATGGGCGTGGAGTTAAAGAGCTTGGCGCCGGCCGTGCGCGTGATGGTGGCGCGGCCGTACTCGCCCACCTCGGAGTGGCCGACCTTGCCGCCGAGCGTCACGGCCGTGATCTGATGGCCGTAGCAAAAGCCCAGGACGGGAAGGCCCAGGTCAAAGATGGCGGGATCGATGGACGGAGCGTCCTCGGCGTACACGGAAGCCGGGCCGCCGGAAAGGATGAGCGCAGAGGCGTTCATCTCGCGAATCTCGTCGGCCGAGATGTCGCAGGGCACAATCTCGGAATACACGTTGAGGTCGCGGACGCGACGGGCAATGAGCTGACCGTACTGCGCACCAAAGTCGAGTACGAGGACCTTTGCGGAAGCCTTTTGATCCATGGTTTCCCCCTCTTGTTGGCGGGGAGCCGGTGCCCACCCGCGTGAATGAACAAAAATAACTTTCATAGTTTACACGTTATATGGGGTTTCTCGTCCCTCGCAGCCATCAGCGCACGGCAAACGCACGACCTGGGCCCCTATTTGACGGCAATTGAAGTGTTACCAAACGCTACAGATGATGTAATACGTTTGAACATTGGACGCCCTGTGCCACAATACTGCCGAACGACTCCGCCTCTGCGGCGGCAAATACGATAGGAATACCAGCATGAAGCGCATCCTTCTCATCGCCACGGGCGGCACCATCGCATCGACCGAGGACGGCAACGGCCTCTCCCCCGCCCTGACCGGTGAGGAACTCGCCCAGAGCGCCCCCGAGATCTCGGGCCTCTGCGAGCTCGACGTCGTGCAGCCCATGAACATCGACAGCACCAACATGCGCCCGAGCGACTGGATGCGCATCCGCGACGTCATCGTCGAAGGCTATGACGACCACGACGGCTTCGTGATTCTGCACGGCACCGACACCATGAGCTACACCGCAGCAGCGCTTTCCTACCTGATTCAGGACAGCCCCAAGCCCATCGTGCTCACCGGCTCGCAAAAGCCCATGGGCAACCCCTTTACCGACGCCAAGCTCAACCTGTACCAGAGCCTGCTCTATGCGCTCGACGAGCACTCGCACGACGTTTCCATCGTGTTTGGCGGCGTAGCCATTGCCGGCACGCGCGCCCGCAAGCAGCGCACCATGAGCTTTAACGCGTTCATTAGCGTCAACTATCCGCCCATTGCCTACATCCGCAACGACCGCATTGTGCGCAACGGGCTTCACGGCACGCATCAGGGCGAAAACCCGGTGCGTTTCTACGACAGCATCGACCCGCGCGTGTTTGTCCTTAAGCTCACGCCCGGCGTAAACCCGGGCATCCTCGATGCCCTTGCCAATAGCTACGATGCTGTAATCCTGGAGACCTTTGGCATTGGCGGTATCCCCGAGTTTGGCGAGTCCGGTGAGTCGTTCCAGGAGGCAATTTTCCGCTGGGTCGATTCGGGCCGCACTGTCGTTATGACCACGCAGGTCCCCGAGGAAGGCCTTGACCTAGGTGTTTATGAGGTCGGCCGCGCCTACGCTGATCATCCGGGTATTTTGCGCGGCGACGATATGACAACCGAGACGCTCGTGGCCAAAACCATGTGGGCACTCGGCCAGTCACGTGATGCGACCGAGATTCAGCGTCTGTTCTACAGCCAAGTCAACCACGACCGCATCCCGATGGCGTAATTCAGTTGTCGACGGGTATCCCCTATTCGATGCCTTCGAGAAGTTCTGACACCGTCATGCCGAGTGCGGGCGCGATCTTAAATAAAACCTTGAGCGTGAAATTTGCCGTCCCACCTTCGATTCGGTCGAGGTAGGGTCGGCTGATTCCTGTTGCCACACAAAAATCAACCTTGGAGATACCAAGGCCCCTGCGTGTCTCTTCGACCCGCCTGCCAAGAATCTGTTTCGCACGTTCGTCCATGCAGCCGAGTTTGAAATGGAGCCGAACATAAACGTAAACTATAGTTTACGTTTTGCCGAATACACAGGAGTTTTCTATGTCGGGTTCTTCGGTCCGCATGTACCGAGCCACGCCTCGCACAAACAGCGCACCGCCCAAGCTCGTCGTCGTTGAAGCAGAATGCCTTTCGCCCGATGAGCGCACAGCATTTGCATTGCTATCAAGTCGCGTCGCCGCCGTTCTGGTCCCTTGCCCGGCGCAAGGTGAACTTGCCATCCGATGCCAAGCGCACAGCTGCTCACTCAATCAGGCTGCCGTAATCGCAACCAGCCAGCGCGGTCTGCCTCTTCTCCTGGAAGCCGGTATCGCACTCGCCCTTCGCGGCGCCGGATACGAAAACGAGACCGCCGCTGACATGGTCTTTAAACCACGATCGAGCGGCGGCCTCGCAGCAGCCATTGAATATGCGTGCAGGCTCGTTGCCTAAAAGGACAAGCTAGAAACCAAAGCCAAAGCCCGTTCCGGTAATCGCCGAGTACATAAAGTAGACGTTGATTACGTTGAGGAACACGCCCGTGATGCAGCCGTTGCGCAAGTAGCGCTCGCACACGATGCGCGCCATGGCGTCGGAGTCATCATTGTTTTTAGCCTGGCGTCCCGCCGTAAAGTACGTCGCCACGCTCAGCAGCAGGTTGAGCACTGGCAGCGCCAGCAACTCGTAGCTCTTGCCCCAGCGCGTCACCTCGCCGGCTGCGTTAAACTTCGTTGCCACCTCGGGACCAATGTTGGGGATAACACACGCTGCGACCACCAGCGGAATCACCGCAAGTACGAGCAGCGCAATACCCATGTAGCCAGCTTTTTTGCCATATTTAAACATATGCGTCGTCCTTACACGTTAAAGCGGAAGTGCACGACGTCGCCATCGGCCATGACATAGTCCTTGCCCTCAATACGCAGCTTGCCGGCGGCCTTGGCGCCCTGCTCGCCGCCGAGCTCGATGTAGTCGTCGTAGCCAATGACCTCGGCCTTAATAAAGCCGCGCTCAAAGTCGGTGTGGATGACACCGGCGGCCTGCGGGGCGGTCGCGCCCTGACGCACCGTCCAGGCCTTGACCTCCATCTCGCCAGCCGTAAAGAACGACTGCAGGCCGAGCAGCTTGTAGGCAGCCTGAGCGAGCACGTCCAGGCCGGGCTGCTCCAGGCCCAGGCTCTCCAGGTAGTCGGCGGCGTCCTCGGGATCGAGCTCGGAAAGCTCGGCCTCGATCTTGGCGCAGATGGGCAGCGGCTTGACGCCGTCGATGGGCGCCAGATCGTCGTTAAGCATATCCTCGTCCACGTTGGCCACATACAGGATGGGCTTCATGGTGAGCAGGAACAGGCCCTTGGCGGCAGTACGCTCCTCGTCGGTCATCTCCATGGATGCGGCGCGCTTGCCCTCGTTGAGCCAGGCGAGTAGACGCTTGGCGACCTCGAACTTGGGCATGAGCTCCTTGTCGCGCTTGGCCTCCTTCTCGAGTTTGGGCAGCTGCTTCTCGAGCGTGCCCATGTCGGCCAGGATAAGCTCGGTCATGATGGTGTCGGCATCGCCGGAGGGATCGACGAACTCGCCCGTGCGGCCCACCTCACGCATGACGTTGGGGTCCTTAAAGTAGCGCACGACCTCGCAGATGGCGTCGGTCTCGCGAATGTTGGCCAGGAACTGGTTGCCCAGGCCCTCGCCCTCGTTAGCGCCCTTCACCAGACCTGCGATGTCGACGAACTCGACCGTCGCCGGCACAATGCGACCCGGGTTAACGATGTCAGCGAGCTTTTGCAAGCGGCCATCGGGCACATCGACGATACCCACGTTGGGGTCGATCGTGGCGAACGGGTAGTTGGCGGCAAGGCCGGTCTTTTTGGTAAGCGCGGTGAACAGCGTCGACTTGCCCACGTTGGGCAGGCCCACGATACCGATGGAAAGGGACACGACAGCTCCTTTTGGTACAGGTACTTCAAACTGCATAAGTATAGCGCCGCCGCAGCATCCGGGCGAATCCGGACACCGCGGCGGCGCAAATGAAGCAGAGATAGAGCTCGCTGACTAGTCCGCGAGCTTCTCCACCTGATCGAGCATCTTGTCGAGCTTGGCCTTTGCCTCGGCCTTGACCTTCTCGGCCTCCTCGTGGGCCTTGGCCTTCTGAGCGGCCTTTTCCTCGGCCTCGGGATCGACGACGACCAGGTTGGATGCATCATGCTCAACCAACTTAAGCGCATGCTCGGGACACACCTTGACGCAGGCCCCGCAACCTAGGCAATACGTGGACTCCAGTGCAAAGCGACCGCTTCCCACCAAATCGCAGGCAAACGTGGGGCACACGTTGACACACTCGCCACACGACGTGCACTTGTCAAAATCGCATTCCGGCGTGCTCACCTGCATGTTCTGGGCAAGCTCGGGATGGTTTTGCAATGTCGAGAGCACCAGCTGCCGCCCGTGCGTGAGCGAACGGCGACGCTTGGTCGTCGTGGTGCCGCACATGGTGTTGAGCGTGCGCTCGAGCTGCGTGATCTGGTGACGGTGAGCCTTCAACTTCTGCGTCACCGAGGCCAGTGCCGCCGTCGCCGGATTGAGCTTGGTCACCGTCAGGCCCGTGGTACGGGCAATCTTTTCCATGTACTCCTTGCGCTCGTACTCGCGAAGCTTATGGCACTTGAGGCTCTTGGGGTCGACCTCCAGGCCCATGCCCGTACCAGCCCACTCCTCGGCAGTAGCGATGGCCTCGCCCAGAATATCCTCGCCACCGGTGTTGCGGCACTTATCGCACACGCCCAGTGGCAGGTAGACGCTCACGTTGGGATAGTCGGCCAGCACCGAGAACCAGGTCTCGGCAGTAATATCGCCCACGCAGGCGACGACGACCTCGTTTTCGCGCGGCATGCGCTTAAGGGCGCGCGTGCAGGTAACGTAGGCGGTCTCGTGGCTCGTAGCAGCAGAGACGATATCGTCATACAGGTTTTTGGGCGCCAGGCGCGGCGAGATGATCGCCTCGGTCGGACAGGCAGCGGCGCACAGGCCGCACTTGCGACAGGAGTCGAGGATCTCGATGGCGTCTTCCTCGACCTCGATAGCGTTGACCGGGCACACGTCCATGCACGCGGTGCAGGCGCTCTTCTCGTTTTTGCAGGTCAAGCACGGAATGGTGTTGCCGCGCGGACGCTCCTTGTAGTCGGCAGGATTCCACTGCGGTGCCGACGGATCGAGTGCATCGGTCACACCGCCAAGCGGGTTTTTAAGAAAGTCGAAACCCTTGCTGATCTCGATAATGTCATCAAACAGATCGTGTTCCTGCGCCATGCGCGGCCCCTCCCTGAGCAGTGCAAACAAGCAAGAGATAATGATACGCTATCGGCCCACGCCTCGGGCAAATTACACGCGGCGCATCTTTGCGGCAAATAGCCCATGGCCCATCGCCGCCTCGATTGCACAAGGTCAATCAAGCGCCAAACTATGCCTCGCACATGAACTGCACGAGCTTTTGTTTGGTCACCTTTGCCTGCTCGTTGGCCATATTACGTTCATTTCTAAAGACCGCATTTGCAACACTCTGCAGATCAGCATCGGAAATCTCGCCAAGGCCCAGCTCCTCGAGCGTCGTCGGCAGACCAACGCGCTGGCAAAACTCGAGCACCTGATCAAGCTCGGGTGCACGCTCCAGGCGCAGCTGCACCACCAGGCCAAATGCCACGGCCTCGCCATGCATTGCCTTGCACTCGGGCAGAATCGTCAGACCGTTGGCGATGGCATGCGCCAACGCCAAGCCACCGCTCTCAAAGCCGACGCCCGAGAGCAGAATATTGCACTCGATCAGGCGCTCAACTGCCGGCGATGTACGGCCCTTTTTGAGATCGCGCTTGGCAGCGACGCCGCACTCCATGAGCGTGTCGTAGCAGGTGCGAGCCGCAACCAAGGCCAAGTGTCCCGGCGCGCCACCGTGCTCGTTGGCGCCGTGCGCCGCGGCGCACGAACGCGCCTCAAAATACGTTGCCAGCGCATCGCCCATACCAGCGACCGTCATACGCAGTGGGGCCGCCGCGACCACGTTGGTATCGACCACGACCAGGTCTGGATTCTTCTCGAGCATCAGGTAGTGGTCGAACGACCCATCCTCGTGATACAGCACCGAAATCGCGCTGCACGGACCGTCCATCGAAGCCGCCGTGGGGCATACGCACAACGGCACCTCGGCATAAAACGCAACGGCCTTGGCGATATCGAGCATCTTGCCACCGCCAATACCCACCACCATGTCGCAATACTCGACCTGGGCTTCCTTAGCCATTTTTACAACGGCCTCTTCCGTACACGGACCGTCATAAATCTTAAAGAACGGCTCGCTGAGATCTTCGCCCAGAAATCCATCGACGATCTGCTTGCGCAGTCGATCCTCGGTGCCTTGGTCAAACAGGACATAGGCGGAGCACCCCAGCCATAACAGATATCTGCCCTGACGCGAAAGTTCGCCCGGCCCCTGAACATACCAGCCGGGACCGCCATAAACCATGGGAAGCACCATACGAGAATCCGCCCTTCATCAAACAACGGTTGGCGCAAAGTAACCTGTCCCCTGCACCAACTTGTGCATTGGAGACAGGCCACTTTGCACCATAGCAAAAGGGGCAAAGCCATCTGCCGGCTTTGCCCCTTCCTTAGCTTGATTTACTCATCCATGAGGTAATAATGACCCAGTGCGTCGGCACCCAGGATGGCGTTGGCGACCATCTCGGGCGTCACCTCAAACGGCATGTTGCACATGGTGTCATCGGGCGCGCAGGCGGCCTCGGCAACAATCATGGCCTGCTCGCGCGTAAGCTCGGCAACGCCAAGTTCCTTCATCGTGACCGGCAGGCCCAGCTCAATGCAGAAGCCCAAGACTTCCTCGAGCTTCTCGGTCGGGGCATCCTCGAGTACCAGCTGGACGATGGTGCCGAAGGCGACCTTCTCGCCGTGATACATGCCGTGGCACTCGGGCAGCATCGTCAGGCCATTGTGGATGGCATGAGCAGCAGCAAGGCCCGAGCTCTCAAAGCCAATACCGGAGAGCAGCGTATTGGCCTCGATGATATGCTCGACGGCAGGCGTAAGCGCACCCTTCTCCAGCGCAACCTTGGCCTTGACGCCATCGGCCATAAGCGTCTCGTAGCAGAGCTTGGCGAGCGCCAGACCGGCCATTCCGCCCTTACCGCCGGCGCAAGTGCCGCCGTCGGCATCGTGCGTCGCCTGGGCCTCAAAGTAGGTTGCGAGCGCATCGCCCATACCGGAAACCGTCAGGCGCACCGGGCTCGCTGCGATAACCGTCGTATCCATCAGGACAATGTTGGGGTTAGCCTTCAGGAAGAGGTATTTATCGAACTGGCCGTCGTCGGTGTAGAGCACCGAAAGTGCCGAGCACGGCGCATCGGTCGAGGCGATGGTGGGGCAAATGATAACCGGAGACCCCAAGTAGTAGGCGACAGCCTTCGCGGTATCGAGGATCTTGCCGCCACCGACGCCGACGATGATGTCGCAGCCGTTGTCGCGAGCGAGCGCAACCAGGCGATCGACCTCGCCCTTGGAGCACTCGCCGTTAAAATCCTCAAACAGCAGCTCGGCCTTAGCCTCGGCAAAACCGCCCTCGATCTTGGCACCGACGCGCTTCTTGCCCGAAGGCGTCACGATGACGAGGGCCTTAGCGCCGAGCGGCTCGACATAGGAACCGAGCTTGGCCAGCTCGTCCGGGCCCTGGATGTACTTGCTGGGGCTATTGAAGATTGCAGCCATTTTTATCCCATTCTCTAACAATTAAAAAGAAAGGGGCTCCGTACGGATACGTGCGGAGCCCCTCATTACGATAACAAGAGTCGATTAGAAATCGATGTCGGTGTCGTAGTAGCAGGCCTTGAGGATCTTCTCGAAGTCGGCAGCCTTGGTCTCACGCGGGTTCTCGGGCGTGCAGGCGTCCTGCTCGGCGTTCGCGGCGATCTCGGGGAGCTTCGCGAGGAACTCCTCCTCGGAAACCATCTGCGGGTTCTCGGCGTCGACCTTCACGCCACCATTCGCGTAATCCTTGATGGACTGCGGAATGTTGAGCTGGTCGTTGAGGTCGCGAATCTTCTGGACGAGCGCGGCGATGAGCTCCTCGTTGGTCTCGCCGGGAAGGTGCAGGATCTCCTTGGCCACGTAAGCGTAACGCTCGGCAGCACGGGGATCCTTGGAGTTCCACTGGATGACCTTGCCCAGGTACATAGCGTTTGCGGCACCATGGATGATGTGACCGTTCTCGAAGGCAGCACCGGTCTTGTGAGCCATGGAGTGAACGATGCCGAGCAGGCCCGAGGAGAAGGCGATACCGGCGATGCACTGAGCCTCGTGCATGTGCTGACGGGCCTCATGGTCGCCAGCATAGGACTTGGGCAGCCACTCGACGATCTCGCGGATGCCGTGCAGAGCGTTGGCGTCGGTGAACATGGAAGCGCAGGTGGAAACGTAGGCCTCCATGCAGTGGGTCAGAGCGTCCATGCCGGTGTGAGCGCACAGCTTGGCGGGCATGGTGTAGGTGAGCTCGGGGTCGACGATGGCGACATCAGGGGTGATGTTGAAGTCGGCCAGCGGGTACTTGATGCCCTTGGCGTAGTCGGTAATGACGGAGAAGGCAGTGACCTCGGTAGCGGTACCGGAGGTAGAGGAGATGGCGCAGAAGTGAGCCTTCTGACGCAGCTCGGGGAAGCTGAACGGCTGGATGATGTTATCGAAGGACTCCTCGGGATACTCGTAGAAGACCCACATGGCCTTAGCGGCATCGATGGGCGAGCCGCCGCCGATGGCGATAATCCAGTCGGGCTCGAACTCGCGCATGGCCTCGGCGCCCTTCATGACCGTCTCGATGGACGGATCGGACTCGACGCCCTCGAACAGCTTGACCTCGAAGCCGCCTTCCTTAAGGTCGGCCTCAACGTCCTGCAGGAACCCGCCGCGGCGCATAGAGCTGCCGCCAGAAACGATGATGGCCTTCTTGCCCTTGAGGTTCTTCACCTCGTGGCGAGCGCCCTCACCAAAGTACAGATCGCGAGGATTGGTAAAACGTCCCATACTGTGCCTCCTAAACAAGCCCCTCTTAGACTTGCGTATATAACGGAGCACCCGATTGGCTCCGTTAGGACCGTTTTGCGCGTTGCCGGCGATGACAATGCGCGATGTCTAAACGTCTCAACGCTCAGACAAACATTATTTTACCGTTCTGGTTGGTCAGTTATTCACCTAAAGCCGACAATGATGAAACGTTTTTTCTATCCCTGAAGACCCTTGTGGGGCATTCATACTCCCAAGCTGGGCAAACGTTTTATCAAGGTTGACCACATATCCCGGGCAGGACTGTGGCCCTCCAAAATGTGCCCCGTTCGCCGCCAAAAATCGACCGTTTGCGGCATCGTGATACCACTCAGTCGTCCAAGGTGCCGACATTTGTGCGACATCCGTCTTCGTGGTGCAAAGGTGCATGTCCAAGTGCGGCACCCCCGGTGTGCCACATGCGGGTAAACTAGAACCTTATATAGAGACATTTGAACCCTAACCGCAGCAAAGGAGGCCCCATGGCATTCGATCCCATTCAAGAGGATTGCCATCGCCTCGTTCTTGAGGCCTTGCGCCGCGACAATATCCCGCTCACCGACGGTGCCGCCGTAGAGCGTCTGATGGAACAATTCACCCGCAACCCCGCGCCGCTCATCGTGCACGACCGCGACCGCGCCGGGCACCTCATTGCCAAGGTGGTCGAGGCTGTCGACTACCGCATTCCCTTTATCCCTGACGATACCCAGGCAGAGCAAGAAGAGGCCGCTGCCGAGAACATGCTTCGCGAGGCAGCCGCGCTCGACCCCACCAACTGGGATGCCCAGCGCATGCTGACCGCCCTCACCGCCAACTCCAACGAGGAGTACGTACAGTACCTGGTATCCAAGCGCGATGAAGTCGAGCACGACCTGGCACTCAAGATCGCCTCGGCGCAGGACCCCTACGAGCGTGAGGCCGCAGGCGACCTTATGCGCCGCCCCTACCTGCGCTGGCTTGCCGCCCTTGCGTCGCGCGCCCTCATTAGCGGCCGCTATCGCATGTCGCTCGAAGCCGCAAACTGCAGCCTCGACTTTGCCCCCAACGATCCGGCCGGCGTCCGTCACACCGCGATGCTCGCCATGGCGAAGCTCGAATACCCCGCTGAGGAGCTCAAGCGCTTTCGCTCTGCCCACTCCGTCCCCTATCTCACCAACACGCCGCTACGCCGTCGTCCCAAGGACGCGGAGCGCGACTTGGACCCATGGACGCTCATCGCGCTGATGAGCGCTGCCTGGCGCGAGCTGGACTACGAGGGTGCCGAGCACTACTTGCGCATCCTTGCACGCTCGTGCCCACACGCAGCCGAGGCGCTCTATTTCCAAACCGAGTTTCCCGATGGCGTCTATGCCCGCGTCAACGTGGGCGTGGGCTCCACCGACGAGCTTGTCCTTGCGCTGTCCGAGGCGACGCCGGTACTGCAAGAGGGCTTGGGCGCCCCCGACAACGCCAGCTTTGCCGCCTGGGTCGCCACCAACGATATCGTGCGTTCCCAGATTGACGAGCGCATCCTGCGGGCGGCCGAGCAGGGCCTGCCGTTTAAGGGAGGAGACCTCTAATGGATCCGAGCGTCTACATCCCCGCCTACCTGGAGCGCGCCTACCTTGCGTCGCACCCCGAACTCACCGATGCAGCACGCGAGCTTGTCCATAACGACGTGGGCGTCAACCCTCATAAGTATGCGCAGACCGAGCATGCCCAGGCACTGCTGTCCTATGCAGGCGTCCACCGCCACCTGCTCGACGAGCTCCATCGCATCGAGGACATGGGCAGCGACGAGGAGTTTGAACAGACGCGCAACCACCTGTTCGACGATACGCGCGATGAGCTGCTCAAGATCGTCCGCGTCGACGCGCTGGCCGTCGATGCCCAGCTGCTCGCCATCATTTTGGCGGACACGCCCGTCGACGCCTGTCTGGGCGACCTGATGAAACTCGAGGCGACCACGACCGATTACCTGCAGCAAAGCGTGCCCGGGTTCGACATGGAGGCCCCGCACTACTGGGCCAACAAGGTGCTGGCAGACGGCGTGACGGCGGCCGATCTCACCGTAAGCGAGCCGGCTCTTATCGGGTGGCTCCACACGCTCGAGGCCATCTCGCAGCTGTGCATGGCGAGCGCTCGCTACCGTGCTGCCGCCAACTACGCCCGCCGCGTCCTTAAGGCGGAAGGCTATCCCACCCGAGCTGCAGGCACCGTGCTACTCGCCCTCGCTCGCCTAGAAGACGAGGACGGCTTTTTTGCCCTGGCCCACCAGCTCGAGGAGCAGATGGGGGCCGATACCCTCGAGAACTCCCCCTGGTACCTGCTCGCCCGCACGATCTTGCTGTTCAAAACGAACAAGATGCGCCCGGCGACACGCGCGCTGCGTGAGTTTGCCAACCGCTGCGAGGGCGGCGCGTTCTTTTTGCTGAACCCCATGTATCAGACGCCGTATCTTCCCTGCCGGCCCGAACCGCACGACCCCTGGGATCTTTCGCATCAGGCAGTTTGGGAGGCCGACGGCATCATCTCGGATACTCCCGACTTTGCCCCCTGGGCCAGCGCTTGCGAAGACGTATCGCAGCTTGCCCAGGAATTTGCGCGCCGCTACGGCTTTTAACGGCACAAACGTCACGACCATGTCATTCACGTTAGGAACGGCTTCATGAACTTCCGCTCATCTCTCGCCTGCACCTCGAGCGATATCGCCCGCTGGGGACTGCGCTCCGTCCTTAAGCGCCAGGGCGGCGTACTCCCCGGCCGTATCGCCATGAAGATCGACCCCGAGCTGCTAAGCGACCTCGCGGGCCTTGTCGACCGCAGCGTGGTGATCACCGGCACCAACGGCAAGACCACCACCTCCAACCTCATCGCCGATGCCGTTGCCGCCAGCGGCGCCACCGTGGTATGCAACCGTGCCGGAAACAACATGGAGCCGGGCGTGGTGGGCGCGTTGCTCGAGGCGCGCGGCAACCTTAAGCGAACCGCCAGCAGCAAGCGCGTAGGCGTCTTTGAGTGCGACGAGCTCTACACGGTGCGCGTCCTGCCCAAGCTCAAGCCGACCTACTTTGTGCTGCTCAACCTGTTCCGCGACCAGCTGGACCGCTACGGTGAGATCGACCACACCCAGGACGTCATCGCCCACGCGCTGGAGCTTTCGCCGACAACGACGCTCATCTATAACGCCGACGACCCGCTGTGCGCCGCGATCGCCGCGCGCGTTCCCAATGCAAGCATCGCCTTTGGCATCGACGGCGCCACCGACACCGAGTCTGACCGCATTAGCGACTCGCGCTTTTGCTCGCAGTGCAACACCCCGTTGGAGTACGACTACGTGCAATACGGCCAGCTCGGCGCCTATCATTGTCCTTCGTGCGGCTGGAGTCGCCCAGCGCTGCTCCGTCGCGTGACAGGCGTTGAGCTCACCTGCGACGGCTACGGCTTTGACCTGAACTTTGGACCCAATACCGACGCACCCGCAACGCACATCGCCACGCGCTACAACGGCTTGTACATGGTCTACAACGTTGCCGCCGCCTTCTTTGCGGCGCGCGAGCTGGGCGTGGACGCGGCGCATCTGCAGCCCACGCTCGATGCCTACGTCCCCGCCGGCGGGCGCATGGGCCGCTGGGAAATCGCTGGCCGTACCGTCGAGGCAAATCTGGCCAAAAATCCCGTGGGCTTCGATCGCCAGATCCAGTCCATTAAAACGGCAGGCGGCAGGCTCTGCGCCTTCTTCCTGAACGACAACGACGCCGACGGCCACGATGTATCGTGGATCTACGACGTCGACTTCGAGCGCATCGCCGATACCCCAGGTCTTATCGCCTTTGTCGGGGGTACACGCGCGCACGATATGCAGGTACGCCTGAAGTACGCCGGCATCGACTCCGCCATCATCTCGAATATCGAGCAGGCGATCGGTGCCGTGGCGGACGAGGAGGCTGGTGATACTTTCTACGCCGTCGCCAACTACACGGCCTTCCCGCCGCTGATCAAGGAGCTCGACGAGCTTAAGAGCACCGATGCGAGCTCGGTCGCCTCCCACGCCGTAACGCGCGCCGATGGCAGCGCTGTCCCCACCGACATTGCGCCGGTCGAGCTTTCGCGCCCGCTACGCATCGTCTACCTGTATCCCGATGCCCTCAACCTCTATGGCGACGGCGGCAACGTCATTGCCCTCGAGCGCCGCTGCGCCTGGCGTGGCATCCCCGTGCGCGTGGACGAGGTCCGTATGGGCGAGTCGCTCGATCTCACCGACGCCGACATCGTCATGATGGGCGGTGGCTCCGACCGCGATCAGCTGGCCGTGGCACACGAGCTGTTCGCTCAAAAAGACAAGGTCGCGGCCTATGTTGAGGATGGCGGCTCGCTGCTCGCTATCTGTGGCAGCTATCAGCTGCTCGGCCGTTCGTACTATATGGGCGAGAATCGCATCGAGGGCCTGGGCGTCATTGCCGCCGAGACCGTGCGCGGCTCCGACCGTCTGATCGGCAACGTCGCCGTCAAGACCGACCTGTCACCCGAGCCCTTTGTGGGATTCGAGAACCACGGCGGCCGCACCCTGCTCGATGCAGAGGCCACGCCGCTCGGAACGTCCGTCGTCACGGGTACCGGTAACAACGGCGACGATGGCTTTGAGGGCATCATCTACAAGGGCGTCATCGGCACGTACCTACACGGACCGGCACTGCCTAAGAACCCCGAGCTCGCCGACTGGCTCATCGCCCACGCTCTCGAGCGCCGTGGCGATGCACGGGCCACCGCTCTGCTGCCGCTCAAGCCCCTCGACGACACTTACGAGCACGCCGCCCACGACGCCGCGATGAAGCTCCTCCTCTAACGCCCCGCCACCACAAAGGGGACAGGCACCTTTGTGGTGGTTTTGACCTGCCACGGCAGTTTGTCTCAATCTGTAACATCTAGACCGTTAAAAGTCGTCTTACTGTTACAGATTGAGATATTCGTCCCGACGCCCGCCGTTTGTCTCGATCTGTAACAGATAGAGCCGATTTGCCCGCCCAGATGTTACAGATTGAGATATTTGAAAATCAGGATAGGGAGCCAGCTCCTGTGTGGTGGTTTTCCAGTTTGCCAACGATATACGCGCCGGCAAAAAAGTCTGCTATACTCTTTCCCGCTGTCCCCATCGTCTAGCGGCCAAGGACGCCACCCTTTCAAGGTGGATATCGCGGGTTCGAATCCCGCTGGGGGCACCATTTGCATTTTGTACGAACCCGTTGGACGTCCAGTCTGGCGGGTTCGTTGCTTTCCACGTCGTAGTTCAGCGTCACTATGCACTCTTCGTCGCTCACGCTCACCTGGTAGACGAACGCCTTCAGCAGCGTCGCGTCGTCCAGGGCGGAGCCGCATTGCAGGAAGTCGGCCAGCCGCTCGGGGTCTATCTGATCGTCCCTGATCGCCTCAAGGTCGAGCTTGGCGCGGTCGCGCTGGTGCTCAAGCTCCGCTATGCGTTCCTTCGCGCCCGGAGCGATTATGCCCTGCTCGATGGCGTTGAGGATGTTCTTCAGGCCGCGCTCGGCTGCTGAGAGCGATTGGGCGGCCTGCTTGCGCCTCGCCGCCACCTCCGCGCCATCCGAGCTTTCCGCAACCATGTGGGCTATCCTCAAGGCCTCCTCGCGGTCTTGCAGGAGCGCCCGCAGCGCCTTGACGATCTCGCCCTCAAGCTCCTCGCGCCTCACGGGCCTCACGCATCCGTCATGGCAGCGGTAGTACTCGTATTTCACGTTCTTGCGCCCGCGCCCGCTCACGCCTTGCAGGTTGCGCCCGCAGCCCGCGCAGATCGCCTTGCCGGAAAGGGCGAAGTCGCCCCAGCTCTCCGCGCTGCGCTCCTTGGCCGCGCGTATGCCCTGTGCCTCCATGAACGTCACCTCGTCGATGATCGCGGGCATGCCGCCCTCTTTGACAACGCCGCCCCACTCGTAGCGCCCCGTGTACTTCCGGTTCTTCACCATCCGCTCGACCATCGAGTAGCCGCACGGGTTTCCCTGCGAGGTCTTGACCCCGCGTGCCGCGAAGTCGCGCGCTATAGAGTTGGTGGTCTCCTTTGCTATGCGCCGCTTGAACGCCTCGCGCACGAAAGCGGCCTCGTCCTCGTCGATCACGTACTCGTCGGCCTCGTTGCTGGCGTAGCCGAACACGCGCACGCCGTTGGTCTTGCACTTGAGCGCGTTGCCCTCCATGCCGCGCCTCGTGCGGATCGCGGTCTTCTTCGACTCGCACGCCGCAAGGCCCTCAAGCAGCTTCTCGTAAATGATGCCCTCGGGCGAATCGGGTATCTGTTCAAGCGCCGAGACGAGCTTCACGCCGTGCTGGGCAAGCTCGCGCTTGTATATGGGCGCGTCGTACTCCCCACGGCTGAAGCGATCCATCATGTACACGAGCACTATGTCGCTCTCGCCGGCGTTGGCCACCATGCGCTGGAACTCGGGGCGGTCGTCGGTGCGCCCGCTTATGGCATAGTCGCAGTATTCCGCCACGATGGCGTACTTCTCGCGCTGGCACCACTGGCGGCAGATGCGCAGCTGGTCGTCGATGGAGGCCTCGCGCTGCTTGTTGCACGAAAAGCGGGCGTATATCACCGCAGTTCTAGCTGTTGGCATTGAACGGAACCTCCTCACCACTTCTCTCGCACTCGTCAAGCCAAGAGAACACAGCTTCTGGATCTGGAATCATGGCAACAATCTCAGGTATCCCCTGCGCGTACCATCCAACGTTTTTGCACCTAATCTTGACCCGGTATCCCATACGGATCATTTTTCGAATGCTTTTGCTCATTGGGCTAAAAGAGCCAAATGGCTTGCCCCTATACATAAGCGCGTTGTTTCCGTGTTCGGCAGTATTCCATTCTGTTCCCGTCAACTCGCTTACAAGGGTGACAGGCTTCCTAGCGACCTCAGCATCGAATGTCTGCCCGACCCTTATTCCCTTCAATGGCCCGCCGTAGTAGGTGTAGACATCGCGCTCGTGTGAGCCGGATAGAACGATCTCCTTTGTTGGGAACATCTCGGAAACCTTCTCGTGCGCAGTGTTTGAAACTTGATTTATAGCGACCTTCGCAGCGGCTTTAGCCATATCACCAAGAAGTCCCATGCCTATTCCTCCTCGTATGTCATCCGAGCCATCTCTTCAAGGGACACGCCAAGAGCGTCCGCTATCGCCTTAGCTTTACCAAGTGTTGGCTCTTTTGCCCTTCCGCTCAAAAGGGCAGAAACGGTCGATCTAGGGGAACCAATAGCGCGAGCAAGCTCAGCTGGAGTCATTCCCTGTTCCTCTAAGTAATGTGCGAGAACAAACCGGTACTCCATGGCCTCCCCTTACAGTCCAAATATTTACACGTACAAAGTATTGCACGGTGTAAAACTTTGTACAATACTGTAGGAGTACAAAGTTTTGTACGGGAGAAAGGAGAAGCATGAACCTGTCGGAGAAGGTCAACGAGTACGCCGAAACGAATGGTGTTACACGTGACGCGCTGGCAGACAGTCTCGGTATGAGCCGATCTTCGTTCTTTAACAAAGTTCGAGGCTCGTACGAGTTCAGCCTGTCTGAAGCCTACGCGCTATCTCGCATCCTCGGCGTTTCGTTGGACGAGCTGCATGAGCTAGCGGTGGCCTAATGAGCGACGAGAAGCAACAGGAGCAGCGTCAGAAGACGGCCCGCGAAGTTGCCTTTGACGGCATGTGCTCGACGATCCTCCAAGCATATCGCGAGTGGGAACGCCAGCAGAAGGGAGAAGCGGAGGCGTGAAGCAGTGGTCTACACGTGAACTCAGATACCTCGAAGAGCACGCAGGCGAAGGTGCGGCGGCTATTGCCAAGGCCCTGGGGCGATCGGTTGATTCGGTCGAGTGGCAGGCGCGGAAGTGCGGCATCTCGCTGCGCAAGCGCAGGCAGTGCCCCCATTGCGGGCAGTGGACGTTTCGACCGCTCAACCGCATCAACGGCTGGTGCATCGAGTGCACGAAGGAGCTTCACATGGCAGACCTGGCAGAACAAGCGGAGGCCATGAAGGAAGAGGCCTCAAGGGAGATCAGGAACAACCGCACGCGCCAGTGCTTCTACAGCGCGAAAAGCCGGGCTAAGAAAAAGAAAAATAGCCACGGAAAAAGCCACGGTTAACCTGACCTGCGAAAACACCGAAAGGAGAACGGAAATGCAGACAAAAAAGAAAGCGAGCGCCCCCAGCTTCCACACATCGGGCACCCGCTACGTAGCCGCCTCGAAAGAGGCTGCGACCATCATACCATTCGAGGGCAAGCGCCCGACGGCACAGGAGCAGCTTGAGCGCTCCCAGTTCAAGGCGGGCGTCATGGTCGGCTTCCTCGCGGCCCTCATGATCTTCCTCGCCGTGCTCTGGCTCTGGGTCATCCCCACGATGGACCAGGCTGTTGCCGACGCCCAGCGAGCCGTGGGCAGCATGGCGGTGCTCAATGCGTAACGACGAGATATACCGCCCCAAACCCCAGAGCAACCAGCTTGAGATCTTCGGCCTGGGCATGGCTGGCGAGCAAGACGTTGCCGAGGCCAAGAAGTGGATCGAGGCCAACCCCGAGGCGTGGCGGTTCATGCTCTCCAACGCCCGCCGCCTCAAGGAGAAGGGCTACGTGTCGATCAACTACCTGGTGAACATGGTGCGCAACGAGCTGCACGTTGGCTGCAAGAACGGCATAGCCCCAGCCATTGCCCGAATCATGGAGGCGCGGTACCCAGAGCTGCGCGGAGCCTTCAACAAGCACCGCAGCCAGAGCGATGGGTTCAGCGAATGAGCTGGCAGCGCACCCTTGCGGCCACGGCGCACATCACCATGCACCCAGCAGAGCTTGTTGGAAAGCAGCGCCCTATGACCGACTACCGCAACCACCGCACCTACACGCCGACCAAGACGCTCAAGGCCGAGAAGGCCATCAAGGACGCGTTCCGCGCGGCATACGGCGAGACCTTCGCCGACCACGACGGCCCGGTCGTGATGCGGATCTCGACCACCAGGCCGCTCGCGAAGAGCAACCCGAAGTACTGGGAGGGCCGCGCCGACCTCGGCAAGCCCGACTGGGACAACCTCGGCAAGCTCGCCTGCGACGCGCTCAACGGGATCGCCTTCAAGGACGATTCGCAGGTCGACATGGGAGCCGTCACCAAGCGCCCGAGGTCGCCATACGGCACCAAACCACGCATAGACATCTACATCGAGTACTTCGTCGAGGAGTACGTGAAGGAGAAGAAATGAACGCCAAATACTTCGAAGAGAACTGCTTTGAGGACTTCCACGGGACCAAGTTCCACAAAGCAGTGCTCGACCACGCCGCCTGCATCGCGAACAACCTCATGTTCGACGCCACGCATCCTGACAACAACGACGGCGAGACGGCGGCAAACGCCTACCACGTGATGATCGCGCTTTGCGAGGCCGGGCTTTCCAGGATCGACGAGAAGTGCGTCGCCAAGAGCCGCGAGTTCATCGCCGACAAGATCAAGCCCGTCAGCGAGGAAGAGCGCGAGTTCGGTCGCGCGTTCCTTGCCGCCGTTCTCGGCATCAAATAGGAGGTAACGACATGATCAACGAAGCCACCATCCAGGCGCAGTTCAAGCAGGCCACCGTGAAGGGCAGCGTTGCGACCCTGCAATTCGAGATCCTGACCGACAACGCCGACGCCTTCCGCATCATCAAGCAGAGCGGCAAGACGGTTTTGCTCACCGTGGCTGAGCAGCAGCAGGCCATGGACTTCGACGACGAGACGGGCGAGATCTATGGCTAAGGAAACCGAACCGCAGCAGGTCGAGGCAGAGGTCATCGAGGCCGAGGCCACCACGCTTGAGGTCACGTACACCGAGGCCACCATCGCTTCGAACATGGACGCGTTGGAGGCCCACGTGAAGAAGGTCGTCGCCGACTACGAGGGCGCCACCTACGACCTCGCGAGCGCCCAGGCAATCAAGGATGCCAAGCACGACCGCAGCTACCTCAACGGCATCAAGAAGGAGATCGACGAGCGCCGCAAGGCCGTGAAGCGCGAGTACAACAAGCCGCTCGACGCATTCGAGAGGCGCTGCAAGCAGATCACGGCCATCATCGACGAGTCAACCGACGCCATCAAGGCGCAGCTCGACGAGGCCGAGCAGATGCGCAAGGACGCGCTCTACTCACGCCTACAGCAGCACTACGAGGAGTTCGCGGGGCTGCTCGCACCGGTCGTCCCCTACGAGCGCCTGCATGAGCCGCAGTGGCTCAACAAGACCTTCGGCGAGATCAAGGCGCAGCAGGCGCTTGAGGCAAAGGTGTCCGACGTGGCCAGAGACTGGGAAACGCTCAAGGCCCAGCAGGAGGCGATGCCGCACTACGCCGACGCGGAGCGCGAGTTCTTCCGCACGCTCGACCTCGGAGCCGCCTTGAACGCGGCGCGTCTGGCCGACGAGGAAGACCAGCGAATCGCCGAGCTGAAGGCGGCCATGGCACCCGAGCCTGAGCCGGAGCCTGAACCTGAACCAGAGCCTGAGCCAGAGCCGATCGCAGCGCCCGAGCCTGAGCCGATGCCCGCGCCAGTGCCAATGCCCGCACCAATGCCGGCACCCATGCCAGCACCGGTCGCGGAGCCTTTGGAGGCGTGGACGGTCGAGGTGCCGAGCGCCACGCGATCGCAGATGCAGGCGCTCGCATCCCTGCTCAAGGCGCAGGGAATCACCGGAAGCATCCGCCGGGGCACGCCAGCCAAGGTGGCAGCGAGGATGGAGTAGACGATGGCAGAAGACAAGCACATGACGCTGGCCGAGGCCGTGGCCCAGGTGCAGCGATCCGTGGTGGTGCCCAAGGCACGCTACAACGCCCACGGCAACTTCTACTACCGCAGCATGGAGGACATCGTTGCGGCGCTCAAGGAGCCGTGCAAGGCGGCGGGAATCGCCTTCACGCTCAACGACTCGATCGAGCAGATCGGCGAGCGCTACTACGTCAAGGCCACGTGCCGCCTGTTCTTCGAGGACGGCCACGGCGAGCCTTTGGAGATCGATGCGTACGCCCGCGAGCCTTTGAGCCAGAAGGGCATGAACGAGGCGCAGGTCACGGGCAGCGCATCGAGCTATGCCCGCAAGTACGCGCTCTGCGGAGCTTTCGACATCGACGGCACGAGTGACCCCGACACCCTCATGGGTGACGGCAAGCCCGCCGAGAAGGAGCCGCCCGAGTTCGGCCAATTCATCGCCAAGTGCAAGAGCTGCGGCACCTCCTACCAGTTCGAGAGCCGCCAGCAGTACGAGCAGTTCAAGGCCAACCCCGGGTGCTGCCCGTCCCCCGCATGGCAGGTCGTGTAGGCCATGCAAGACCTCTACGCCGAGCGCATGCAGCTCTTCGACAGGCTCATGGACGAGCTTCAGGCGCTGCGCAACAGCGGAAGCCAGTACGCCGAGAACGAGGCCGAGTACCGCAAGGCGCTGCGCATCGCGATCCTTGAGGAGCGATCCAAGGGAACGCCAGTGACGGTGATAAGCGACCTCTGCCGAGGCCGTGAGGACATAGCCGAGCTGAAGCAGCGCAGGGACTGCGCCGAAGCGCTCTACAAGGCGAGCCAAGAGGCGATAAACGTGTACAAGCTCAAGATCCGAACCGTCGACGAGGACATAAAGCGCACCTGGTCGAACGGGACCGGCGAAGGGAGTTACTAAATGTCGATCAACCGAGTGAACATCAGCGGGAACTTGACCCGCGACCCCGAGCTGCGGGCTACCCAGGGCGGCATGCAGGTTCTGGGCTTTGGCGTGGCCGTCAACGACCGCCGCCGCAACCAGCAAACCGGCGAGTGGGAGGACTACCCGAACTTCGTGGACTGCACGATGTTCGGCAACCGCGCCGAGAGCATGGGCCGCATCCTGCACAAGGGCATGAAGGTGGCCATCGAGGGCAAGCTGCGCTATTCGAGCTGGGACAAGGATGGCCAGCGCCGATCCAAGCTTGAGGTGATCGTGGACGAGATCGAGCTCATGAGCCAGAAGCAAGCCCCGGCGGCACCGCAGGGATACCAGCAGCAGTACGCGCCGCAGCCCGCCCCGCAGGCGGCGCCCCAGCAGTGGAACGCGCAGCAGGCCTACCAGCAAGCCCCGGCGGCACCGCAGGGATACCAGCAGCAGTACGCGCCGCAGCCCGCCCCGCAGGCGGCGCCGCAGCAAGCGCCCATGCCGCCCGCCCAGGAAAGCCTGTACGACGGCGACATCCCGTTTTAGGGGCGATGGCGGCATGCAGGTACTGGACTCGCTCATAGACGGGCCGCTTAGGCTGCGCAACCGCAGGGAGGGCGACGAGCTTATCGGCATGATCGTCCGGTACCTGCGAACTGGCGAGCAGCCCGAGCCTCGGACGGACGCCCAAGAGGCCGTGCTGTTCGCCGTGCAGCCCGTCATGGAGACCTCGCGCAAGCGCATCGTGGCGGGAGGATCGGGCGGCAAAGCGGCAAGCAAACCCGAGAGCAAACGGGCAAGCGAAACGGGAAGCAAACCGCCAAGCAAAAGCGGAAGCAAAACGCAGAGCAAAGCGGCAAGCAACGATGCAAGCAAACCCGAGAGCAAACGAGCAAGCGAAGAGGAAGAGGAAGAGGAAGAGGAAGAGGAGTCAGGAAAAGGGATTAAGGAAAGAGGGAAAGCGGCGCGTTTCCGCGCCCCCTCTCCCGCCGAGGTCGCCGAATACGCCCAGCAGTTCGCTGCGAACAAGGGCCTCGACCTCACCGCCCTCGATTTCGACCCCGAGCGCTTCGTCGACTTCTACGCCCAAAAGGGCTGGATGATCGGGCGATCGCACATGAAGGACTGGAAGGCCACGGTGCGCAACTGGGTGCGCACCTCGAAGCCAAAAAACGGCATGGCAAAGGAGGTGCCAGACGATGGATTTTCGGCCTACGACTGAGTGCCCGCACTGCGGCGCGACCCTCAAGGCCCGCACCACGCGGCTCGCTGGGCGGACGCTGTTCTGCGGCTACGAGCAGTGCGGCTGCGCGGGTGCCGAGGCCGAGCGCGAGAAGGAGCGCCAGGCCGAGGCCGAGGCGGCTCGCAAGGCTGCGCTCGACAGAGCCATGCACGACTGGAAGCGGGCGGGCGTGCCCGATCGCTACGTGAGCCTCGACCACCCCTTGGCCGCCGAGATCGCCGAGTGCATGAAGCGCGGCCAGTGGGTGTACCTCTGGGGAGACGTCGGAACTCACAAGACCACCTGCGCCGCGGCCGTGGCGAAGCGCCTGGCCGGCGGCAAGCGGTCGGTGCTCATGGCACCGATGTACCGCATCCTCGACGAGATCCAGCGCAGCTTCCACGACGGCGGCGACCCGCTCAAGCGCTACGCCGAGGTGCGCTACCTGATCGTGGACGACCTGGGCAAGCGCAGGCCGACGGGCTTCGTGCTCGACAGCCTTTTCAGCTTGATCGACCAGCGCTACTCCGCGATGCTGCCCACGCTGGTGACCACGCAGTACAAGCCAAGCGACCTCGTGCGCAGGCTTGCCGAGCAGGGAGACCCTGACACCGCGAAGGCAATAGTGTCGCGGCTGAGGGGCGGCGCGAGGGTCGAGCACTTCGATGGCCCGGACGGGAGGCTGGAATGATCCTCGATGCGGGGGTGCTTCGCGGCTACCCCAAAGAGCGAGCCGAGCTTTACGGCAAGCCTCACCTGGGGGCGCACTACACCCACGGAAAGGCCTACGAGGCGCTTTCGCCCCGGTGCTGCGTCTGCGGCAGGCGCGCAGGAAGCGTGCACCACGTGGCGCACCGGTCTTGGGGCGAGACGTTCCGCCTGGTCACGCCGTGCGGCACCTGGGACTTGCGAAGCCCGCTGTTCTGCCTCTGCGGCAGCGGCACCACCGGATGCCACGACAAGTTCCACGGCGGGGCGCGGCTCAAGGCCGAGTGGCGCTGGCGGCATCCGGTCTACGAGGAGGCCTGGTGGACGGGCCAGCTGTTGCAGGTCTACGAGCCGCACGACCCCGGCCTCTACGAATACGGATATTGGCTGATCACAGACCGTGACGGCAACGAGATGATACGAGAAGGGATATGACCCATGGAAATCAAGACATGCGAGCAGTACGTGCTCGACCAGCTGGAGCAGGCGCGGGCTGAGCGCGATTGGCTGCGCGAAAAGCTTGAGCAGGCGCAGGACGAGGCAGAGGAGCTGCGCGGCAAGCTCATGGAGCGCGGCGAGCACGATGCCTCGAAGGTCGAGCAGGCCATCCGCAAGGAAGGCCGCCGTAAGCTCTACCGCGACGGCAGCGGCTAACGCCCCAGGGGGGGAGAAGGACGGGAAGCGACGATCGA
>UQXC01000027.1 GCA_900544995.1 uncultured Collinsella sp.
CGGGCTGGGTTTATTGTCTGAGCGACTTTGCGAAGCAAGGGGAGCGAAGATAAAAACCCAGCCCGCCGCGGGGCACCCGGGGACCGCAGGGACGGGAGCAGCTATACTACTCTCAGTAGTTAAGGGTCGCGGATTGGCCGCGTCACCGCTCTCAACAGGAGGTCTTTGTTTATGGCAGATCAGAAGCCGGTTGTCGGGATCATTATGGGCTCCAAGTCCGATCTGGGCGTTATGGAAGGTTGCACCGCCGAGCTCGAGGCGCTGGGCGTGCCCTATGAGCTCGTGATTGCAAGCGCGCACCGCACGCCGGCGAAGGTCCATGAGTGGGCTTCGACTGCCGCCGATCGCGGTATCAAAGTGATTATCGCCGCCGCCGGCAAGGCTGCTCACCTGGGTGGTGTCGTGGCTGCCTTTACGCCGCTGCCGGTTATCGGCGTGCCTATGAAGACGAGTGACCTGGGCGGTATGGATTCGCTACTGTCGATGGTGCAGATGCCTTCGGGCGTGCCCGTGGCCTGCGTTGCCATCAACGGCGCCAAGAACGCCGCCATCTACGCCACGCAGATTCTAGGCGCTTGCGACCCCGGGTACCGCAAGGTTATCGAGAAGATGAAGCAGGAGATGGCCGACGCCTAGGCGTTCCGCCGTTTCACCGCAGTATAAGGAGAGCCATGTCCGACTATCAGGGAAAACGATTCAAGGCTTCTCAGATTCCCGATCCGTCGAAGCCGGGTGCTGCTCATGCGGCACAGCAGGGTCGGGCATCCTCTCCTCAGCAGCCGCGCGCGCCGCGCCCCGTGACACCGGCGACGCATCGTCGACAGGACGCGCCGGCCGCATATCGACCTTCATCTTATAGCACCGCTAAGAAGCCGCCCCGGTCTTCATCGCATGCCACGCCGTCGGATTACACCGAGCCGCCACGTAAAAAGCGCCGCTCCATCATTCCCATTCTGCTCATCATCGTGGGCATCGGCCTAATCGTTGCCGCCGCTGCCATCTTTATCAATGCGCAGATTGGTTACAAGCAGGCGAGCGAGTCGTACCAAAAGATCGAAAAACAATATGTGAGCGACAAGGACGCCAGTGGCGTGCCAATTATCGACTTTAATGCGCTTGCCCAGACAAATCCCGAGGTTGTGGGTTGGATTTACGCGCCCGGCACCAACATCAACTACCCCGTGGTGCAGACCAACAACAACTCCAAATACCTCAACACGTTGTTCGATGGCACGTCCAACGCGTCCGGTGCCATTTTCTTGGATAGTGATGACACCGCGCCGGGAATGGTTGACCAGCAGACCACGATCTACGGACACCATATGAACGATGGGTCGATGTTCAACGTGATTTCGGATACGACAGACCAGGCAACGTTCGATAGCATTGAATATGTGTACTACATCACACGGGATGCTACGTATAAGCTGCGACCACTGGCGACCAAGGTCGTTGAGGACACGTATGCCAAGGCGCGCACGATCAATTTTGAGGGCGACGACGGGCTCAAGAACTACCTGTCCGAGATGCTCGACGGTGCCTCTGCCGTGGCGAGCGATGCCACCGATCGTGCTGCTTCGGCAACCAAGGTCGTAACGCTTGTGACCTGTCGTTCGCTGTCATTTAGCAATACGCGCGCCGTCATGGTGCTCACACCGGCCGAGGAATAGATTGTTGAGAGCAGCCCGTCCCAAATGAGCTGCTCGATGACGGTAAAAGGGAGAAATGATGCTTGAGAATGGCAAAACGATGCCTTCGGTTGATGCTTGGCTGCGCGAGGCCAAGGCCGATGCTTCGGCGGCAGGCTGTGGGATGTACCTGACGCATAACGGCGTGGTGCGCGCGACGCCCAAGTCCGAGGTCCGCGGGATCGAAACCGATGGCGTAGCTCCCGGGCGCAGGGTGGGCGGCATGGTGTTCGGCTTCGATGCTCAGAAGGTGCAGGCTGCTATCGAGGCCACGCGCGCGATGCCGGGTATCGGCTATGTGCGCGTGTGGCTGGCAAGCGGTGAGCTTGCCGTAGGTGACGACATCATGCTCGTGCTCATCGGCGGGGACATTCGACCGCACGTGGTCGATGCGCTGCAAGCGCTCGTTGGCACCATCAAGAACGAATGCGTGAGTGAGGTCGAGCGCGAGGCATAGAGGCTTGCGTCGATAGAAGGCTCGTTTATAAAAATGCCCGCCGGTACGTGTGATACCGGCGGGCATTTTGCGTTTTGGGCGCGGTTGGCGCTACACGCGCGTTGCATCCTTCGGGCTCATGGTCATGCTCTGGAAGCGATTCTCCATAAAGTCATTATCGAAGTGCTCTCCGTAGAACTGTGCGACGGGAATGTCCGGCTCCGTGCCGTTAACGCGCTGGTACCAGTAGTCGAGCGACTGCAGCGTCATGACGCCGTCGACCAGCATAATGATGGTGAAGATGACGGTGGCCGAGTAGCGGCTCTTCCAGGGGATCATGTTGATAAGCTTAAGCAGCCTCGGCAGCAGCAGCTTGATCCAGATGAGGCCGCCCAGGCCCCACAGACAGGCGAAGCCCGTGCAGGTGCGTCCGCCCGTGAGGACCACGAGCGGGTCGGGCATACCGAACAGCGTTATGTGCGAGTAGCTCCACGAGACCACGCCAAACGCGGTCTGCATAAACCAGCCCACGAACACCTCAAAGCTGGCGCCGAGCAGGGCGCTCACCAGGAAAATGATGATGGGGTTCTTTTTATAGAAGCGGTTGAGCACCATGGTCATGAGCACGGCACCAAAGCCGTAGATGGGGCTGAAGGGGCCAAACAGCATACCGGCGCGGTCCTGGTAGACACCCGGATCGTTGACGGTCATATGCCAGATATCCTCCAGGACCAGGCCGAGCACGCAGCAGACAAAGAATACCCAGAACAGGTTGAAGTAGTTGAGCTTGATGTAGCCTTCGCCGGTTTCGTCGCGCCCGAGCATGCCCTCGGCGGCGGCGTCGCGGTCGAGCATCTCCTGCAGGCGGCGCTGCAGCTCGCGCTCCTGGCGCAGTGTGGGGTCGACGGTGGCCGAAAGCGCGACGAGGATGCCGAGCTGGATGGCAGGGCGCAGCAAGAAGGGCCCGATGCCCTGGAGCATCACGTCAACCAAAAGCTCGACGACGGTAAACGCGATAAGGATATAGGACAGACGGGCGGCATTGCGGCGCTGGTTCTTGATGAGGTCCAGGCCAAAGATGATCAAGATGACGGCACTGGCAGCCGAGAGCATGATGCCGGCGACAATCAGTCCGACCGCGACGAGCGTGTTGTCGCCGAGCTTGGCGGCGGCGTTGCCGTTGATGAGTGCGGTGATGACCTGCCACATAAAGGCGCCGACCGACGGGAGCGTACCCACGCCGGACAGGATGCACAGGACGGCGTATACCTTAATGATGAGGGGGATCTTCTTGACCTCCGTGGCGCTGGGGACGCTGGGGTCGAGTTCGTTTCGATCCATACATAACCTTTCTCGTTTTGCTGTAGGTACAAGGATACGCCGCCGACCTGCCAAAAGACAGGACGAATGTCCCAATTGCAACAATGCAAGCCCCAACGGCGGGCGAGACGCGTCGCAACGGAAGTATGCGGGATCGTCGGCCCCGAGGCGGTTGCCCAATAAAATGTTTGGCCGCAAAACGGATTATTAGCTCGGTGGGCTTTTAAAAAGCGCTGCTCATGCGCTGGGGAGCGCGTCGCGCCGTGCGTATAATAAGGCGGGTAACGCCAAAATACGAGGCTCTGAGGGGATGCCATGTCTCAAGAAACCATCCGCGCGGCCGAGCGTGCCGCGGGACAGGTGAACACCATGTCGACGTATGATCCGGACTCCGACCAGCTGCATGAGGAATGCGGCGTTTTTGGTGTCTGGGCGCCCGATCGCGACGTGGCTCGACTGACGTACTTTGGCCTGCGTGCACTGCAGCACCGTGGCCAAGAATCGGCGGGAATCGCCGTGGGCGACGGCGGTACGGTTATGGTCCGCAAGGATCTGGGCCTGCTCGACCGCGTGTTCTCCAATGCCGACTTGTCGACGCTCTCCGGTCAGCTGGCCGTGGGCCATGTGCGCTACGGCACCGCCGGCGCCAAGAGCTGGGAAGCCTCTCAGCCGCACCTCTCTACCATCAATAGCGTCATTATCGCGCTTGCGCACAACGGCACCCTCGTCAACACCGACGAGCTGCGCCGCCAGCTTATCGAGCTGGGCGTGCCGTTCCTCTCCAACTCGGATTCCGAGGTCGCGACCAAACTCATCGGCTACTTTACTCAGCGTACAGGCCATCTGCGCGAGGGCATTCGCAAGACCATGGAGCTCGTGCGCGGCGGCTACGCCATGACGCTCATCAACGAGCAGGCGCTCTACGCATTCCGCGATCCGCACGGCATTCGCCCGCTCGTGCTGGGCAAGCTGGTGGACGAGGGCCTGGACCAGGCCGATGCCGCATCCGTTTCGCAGCTGCCGTCGCAGGACGGCGCCGCGACGGTCGACGCCACCACCCATGTCACCCGCGCCGGCGGCTGGGTCGTCGCCTCCGAGACCTGCGCGCTCGACATTGTGGGCGCCGAGTACGTCCGCGACGTCCGTCCCGGTGAGATTTTGCGCATCAGTGCCGAGGGCCTTGTGTCCGAGCAGGGCGTGCCCGCCGCCGAAGAGCCTGCTAACTGCATCTTTGAGCAGGTCTACTTCGCCCGCCCCGATTCCATCATGAACGGCAAGAGCGTCTACGCCTGCCGCTATGACATGGGTCGTCAGCTGGCACATGAGGAGCCCGTCGAGGCCGACATGGTTATCGGCGTGCCCGACTCCGGCCTGCCGCCCGCGGAAGGGTATTCGCACGAGAGTGGTATTCCCTTTGGCGAGGGCCTTATCAAGAACCGCTACGTGGGCCGCACGTTTATCGAGCCTACGCAGGAGTTGCGCGCCATGGGCGTGCGTATGAAACTCAACCCGCTGCGCGACAACATCGAGGGCAAGCGCCTGGTCGTCATTGACGACTCCATCGTCCGCGGCACCACCATGGTGCAGCTCGTCAAGATGCTGCGCAACGCTGGCGCCAAGGAGATTCACATCCGCATCAACTCGCCCGAGGTCATCTGGCCGTGCTTCTACGGTATCGATACCGACGTGCAGTCGCAGCTTATCAGCGCCAACAAGACGGTCGACGAGATTTGCGAGTATATCGGTGCCGATTCGCTGGCCTTCCTTTCGGTCGAGGGCCTGCTGAAGGTCATGCCCAAGGGCGGTTACTGCGATGCGTGCTTTACCGGACGCTACCCCGTGGCGATTCCCGAGAGCTTTGGCCGCGACAAGTTCATGGAGGGCTTTAAGCCCCGCAACCTGGACAAGCCGCTGCACTTTGACGACGACGCCGTGGTCGAGAAATACGACGACCGCAGCTGGGAAGAGGAGCATGGCGAGGCCTAAAACCTGCCATGTGGGGACAGGTTTATTTTGGTAGGTTTTACCTGCTGTTTTGTTGATATGACGGCGTATGCTGTTATGGCGCGCGCCGAAATGAACACAACTACGAGCACCGTTTGGCGCCCGCGCGGCGGACGGTAGTGGGAGAGGAAGGCTCAGATGAGCGACAGCAAGCATGTGACGTACGAGGACGCCGGCGTCGATACCGCCGAGGGCGGCCGCGCCGTTGACGCTATTAAGCAGATGGTCAAGGACACCAACCGCCCCGAGGTTATCGGCGGCATCGGCGGCTTTGGTGGCTTATTCTCGGCCGCCGCGCTTAAGGATATGGAAGACCCGATTCTGATCAGCGGTACCGACGGCGTGGGCACCAAGCTCGTGCTCGCCCAGATCATGGACCGTCACGAGACGGTGGGCCAGGACCTGGTCGCCATGTGCGTCAACGACATTCTGGCTTCGGGCGCCGAGCCGCTGTTCTTCCTGGACTACGTTGCCATCGGTCACATCGAGGCCGAGCACATGGCAAAGATCATCAAGGGTGTGGCCGACGGCTGCAAGCTCGCGGGCTGCGCGCTCGTGGGCGGTGAGATGGCCGAGCACCCCGGCGTCATGGCTCCGGCCGACTACGACCTTGCCGGCTTTACCGTGGGCGTCGTCGACCGTCCCAAGATGCTCGACCCCGCGAACGTCCGCCCCGGCGACGTGATCCTGGGCTTGCCTTCCACCGGCGTGCACTCCAACGGCTACTCGCTCGTGCGTAAGGTCATCGGCGTCGACGGTATTAAGCCGGGCACGCCCGAGGCCGCCGCTAAGGCCGAGGAACTGAGCCGCCCGCTCGAGGAGCTCGGTGGCGCTTCGCTGGCTGACGCCCTGCTGGCCCCCACGCGCATTTATGTGAAGCCGGTTCTTGAGCTGCTGCGCGGCGGCGCCAACGTGCATGCTATCGCCCACATCACCGGCGGCGGTATTACCGAGAACCTCAACCGCGCGCTCGCCGACGACGTCGACGCCGTGGTCACTCGCAACGGCGCCGAGATGGGTTGGGACGTTCCGCCCGTCATCACCTACGTGTCGCGCCAGGCCGAGCTCGCGCCCAACGAGGCATGCAAGACCTTCAACATGGGCGTTGGCCTGTGCCTGATCGTCGCCCCCGAGGACGAGGCCGCGGTTACCGAGGCCCTGGTCGCGCTGGGCGAGAAGCCGTTCCGCGTGGGCGAGTGCGTCGAGGGTTCCGGTAAGGTCGTGTACTCCGATGAGCGCTAACGAGCAGATGGCTGCCGCCGAGGACCTGGGCTTTGTGCCCTATACCCGTCCGACCGGCACCGATACGGCCGAGCCTCTCAAAATCGGTGTGCTCATCAGCGGTTCGGGTACCAACCTGCAGGCGCTGATCGATTTGGTCGCCGCCGGCAAGCTCAACGCTTCGATTGAACTTGTGGTGTCGAGCCGTCCTTCGGCTAAGGGTTTGCAGCGCGCTGAGCGCGCGGGCATCCAGACGCTCACGCTGTCTAAGGATATCTACGCCGACCCTATTGCCGCCGACGAGATCATCGCGCACGAGCTTCTCGAGCGCGGCTGCGAGTATGTGGTCATGGCCGGCTACATGCGCATGGTGCACACGCCGCTGCTGGCGGCGTTTCCCAACCGCGTGGTCAACTTGCATCCGGCGCTGCTGCCGAGCTTTACCGGTGCGCATGCGATTGACGACGCCTTTGCGCGCGGCGTCAAGGTAACTGGCGTGACCGTGCATTTTGCCAACGAGATCTACGACAACGGTCCCATCATCGCCCAGCGTGCGCTGGCTGTTGAGGAGGGCTGGGATGTCGACACGCTCGAGGAGCACATCCACGCGATTGAGCACGTGCTGTATCCCGAGGTCGTGCAAATGCTCGCCGACGGCCGCGTCCACGTGCTGGAGAGCGGCAAGGTCGCAATTGACGCGCCTCGCGGCTAGCGGCGCACAGTACAATTTAGCCGAGTAGTCAGGGTGGTCATTGGCGCCAAGGCGCGCGTGGCCACCTTTTGTTTTTGGGTAGTCATCGGGGACGGGCTTTAACGACTGGTCATTCAAGAACGTCGCAGGTGACTAGATGAGAGAGGTGAGCGCATGGCGGATAACGAAACGCTGTTTACGCCTGAGCTGGTGTTTTTTGATTGGGAATGCGCGACGCCGGATGAGGTGTTTGCGCGGCTCGAGGGCGAGCTTGCACCACGCGGCTACATTGCGTCCGGTTGGCTCGATGCCGTCCTCACGCGCGAGAATGCCTATCCCACGGGCCTTGCCATGCCGGCGGCTAACATCGCCATCCCGCATACCGATCCGGGGTTTGTGGCTAAGCCCTATATCGCGGTGGTAAAGCCCGCCGCGCCCGTGACGTTCAATGCCATGGCGGGCATGGGCGCCCCCGTGCCGGCACAGATCATCATCAATTTGGGCATTGCCGAGCCGGGCGGCCAGGTCGAGGCCCTGCAAGCGCTTATGAATATCTTTATGGATGCCGATGCTGCAGCCGATGTGCTCGGCCAGACCACGTGCCAAGGCATGGTCGACGCCATCCGCCGCCACTTCTAAGGTGGAGCTAAGTCGGCGCCTGGGGACGTTCCTTATGTGCCGGCACTTGGGGACGGTCCCTAGCTGCCAGCTGCCAGAGCTGTCCCCTTTGCACCAAAATGGTGCAGATTAACTTGTCCCCCATGTGCCAGGTGTGTCGCGGGGTCCGCGTTGTGACACAATGGCGTTTGTTCGATTCGTAATGCGAAAGGCCAACTATGGCAAACAAGAAAAAGAACTCCGAGGCCGCGCCGACGCCCGAGCAGCAGGCCCGCGCTGCCTCCAGCTCTCGTAAGAAGCAGCGCAAGACGTACGTGTCTAAGACCGTCAAGATTGTCCTGGTGGTTATCGGCGTGCTGGCAATGCTGCTTTCCGTCTCGGCCATGGCGTGCTCCGGTCTGATGTCGCAGACCGAAAGTGCCAGCTCGGGCTATAAGCTCACTGGTGGCGTGGCTGCCACCATCAATGGCACCAACCTCACCGAGGACACCGTGACCAAGCAAATCATGAGCATGCGTACGTCCTACGGCTACACCAAGGACAAGGACTGGGCGCAGTATCTGGTCGACAACGATCTCACGCCCAAGAAGTACCGCAAGCAGCTCGTCGATTCCTACACGCAGCAGATTCTGCTTCAGCAGGCGCAGAAGGAAAACGGCGTGACGGTGTCGGACGAGGAGGTCGAGAAGGCATGGAAGGACGCGTGCAAGAGCGCGGGCGGTGCCAAGACCTTTAAGAAGACCCTTAAGACCTACGGCTATACCGAGGACACCTACAAGGACTCGCTCAAGGAGAGCTTGGCACAGCAAAAGCTCAAGGATGCCGTGGCACCCACCAGCAAGCCCAAGGACAGCGAGATTGTTGATTACATCAACGAAAACCTGTCCAGCTACAACGACGCCCGCCGCTCGTCGAACATCCTGATCAAGGTTGATTCCGGCGCTTCCGATGAGGACAAGGCTGCTGCCAAGGCCAAGGCGCAGGAGTGCCTGGACAAGATCAACTCCGGTGAGCTGAGCTTTGAGGACGCCGTTGAGCAGTACTCCGAGGACACCGGTTCCAAGGAGAAGAAGGGCGATGTGGGCTGGGATAAGCTCACCACTTTCGTCGACAGCTACCAGACGGCGCTCGAGGGACTCAACAAGGGCGATGTGAGCGACGTCGTCGAGTCGACGTACGGTTACCACATCATCAAGTGCACCGACTACTTCCATGTCGATAATCAGGTCGATGACATCAACCAGGTGCCCAAGGCCATCAAGAAGTATGTCTCCAACGTGGTGAAGACGCAGGCGGCCAGCACCGCGTACAGCGGGTGGCTGGAGCAGTACAAGAAGAATGCCGACATCACCGTTAATCCCATGCCCAAAGACGTGCCATACAACGTCAGCCTGAAGGGCGTTACCAAGAGCTCGACCGACGATTCGTCGACGACTGAGTAATCATGGGGCGGTGCTCGCACGAGTGCCGCCCACGCTATTAGAGAGGATTTGCAGATGACCAACGAAGAGCTGCAGAAGGAAATGATTGCGGCCATGAAGGCCAAGGACAAGGTTCGCCTGTCCATCATTCGCCAGGTTAAGGCCGAAGTGAAGAATATCGAGGTCAACGAGCGCCGCGATGTGACCGAGGAAGACGTCAACAGCATGATCAAGCGTCTGATCAAGCAGACGAGCGAGACGCTGGAGATGTCCATCAAGGCCGGTACCGACCAGGAGCGTACCGACAACCTGACCGAGCAGGTCAAGATTCTGGAGAGCCTGCTGCCCGCGCAGGTTTCGGGCGAGGAGCTCGAGGCCCTGATCGAGCAGGTTATCGCCGAGCTGGGCGCTACTTCCAAGAAGCAGATGGGCCAGGTCATGGGTGCACTCGGCAAGGTCACCGGCGGCAACTTCGATAAGCCTGCGGCTGCCAAGATTGTTGGCGCAAAGCTTGCGTAAGGGCCGAGCGGTACATAGTTGATGTTGAGGGGGGCGTGGCCGTCATGGTCGCGCCCCTTTTTGCTGGGCTGGGCACTCATTGGGGACAGACTTAAATGAGTGCCCAATGAGCAGATACTCATTTAAGTCTGTCCCCAATGAGTGGGTGGAAGGTTGCGTGTTCTTTACGGGAATGTAGTGTGGGCTGCGGAAATGTGGTTCTTTCCGTACAATAGTTCAACTCGTGTAAACGCAGGGAAGGGACATTCATGGCAGACATGATCGAGATCAAGCATCTCAACAAGTACTTTGGCGACCTGCATGTGCTCAAAGATATCAATCTCACCGTCGAGCGTGGCGAGAAGCTCGTAATGATCGGGCCTTCCGGTTCGGGTAAGTCGACGCTCATCCGTTGCGTCGATTATCTGGAGGAGCCCACGTCGGGCGAGGTCGTCATCGACGGTACGCCGCTCACAAAAAAGAATCACCTGGAGATGGCTCGCAAGTATAGTTCCATGGTGTTTCAGCAGTTCAACCTGTATCCCAACATGACGGTGCTGGGCAACCTGACGCTCGCGCCCATCAAGCTGCAAAAGAAGAGCAAGGAGGAGGCGACCGAGATCGCCATCGCTGCGCTCAAGCGCGTCGGCATGGCGCATAAGGCCGGCGAGTATCCGCAGAATCTCTCGGGTGGTCAGCAGCAGCGCATCGCCATCGCCCGTGCCCTGTGCACCAAGCAGCCCATCATCCTGTTTGACGAGCCGACCTCGGCGCTCGACCCCGAGATGGTCCAGGAGGTTCTGGACGTTATGATTGAGCTCGCGCAGGAGGATATCACCATGATCTGCGTGACGCATGAGATGGGCTTTGCGCGCCAGGTGGCCGACCGCGTCATCTTTATGGAGGACGGCCGCGTTCTGGAGGAGGGCACGCCCGAGCACTTCTTCGATAACCCCGAGAACCCGCGTTGCCGCGAGTTCCTGTCCAAGATTCTGCACTAGGCGCGGTGATGGACATGACGGATATGACGAGGGCGGCCGTGTCGCGCCGTCACTTTTTGCAGCTGGCTGGCGCCGGTATGCTTGCGCTGACGGGGACCGCGCTTGCCGGTTGCGGCAACTCCACCAGCGGCGAGGGCTCTGACAAGGGGTCTAAGCTTGCGGCCATTAAGTCGCGTGGCCATCTGAATGCCGGCGTTAAGAAGGATGTTCCCGGTTACGGCTATTACGACACCGCCAAGGGCCGCTTTGAGGGCATGGAAGTCGATTTGTGCTACCAGATCGCCGCTGCCGTCTTTGGCGTGAGCTACAAGGAGGCCCGTGCCCAGGAGCTTGTCGAGTTTACCGACGTAACGCCCAAGACGCGCGGCCCGCTGATCGATAACGGCCAACTTGACGTGGTCGCGGCGACCTACACCATCACCGACGAGCGCAAGAAGAGCTGGGATTTCTCGACGCCGTACCGCACCGACTACGTGGGACTTATGGTCAAGAAGCGTTCGGGCTTTACCTCGATTGAGGACCTGGACGGCAAGGTCATTGGCGTGAGCCAGGGTGCCACCACGCAGGGCCTGATCGAGCAGATGATCAAGGACAACGGCTTTAGCTGCAAGCCCGAGTTTAGGGCCTTTAGCGGCTACCCCATCATCAAAAGCTCGCTCGACGCCGGCAATATCGACGTCTTTGCCATGGACCGCTCCACGCTGGCCGGTTACATGAACGAGACCGTTGAGCTGCTGCAGCCCGAGGTCAAGTTTGGCGAGCAGGGCTACGGCGTGGCGACCAAGAAGGGCTGCGACCTTTCGGCCGTGGTCGATCAGGTGATTTGCGATCGCCTGGCCGACGGCTGGCTCGACCAAGAGGTCAAGACCTGGGGTCTTGTATAGGCGCATCGTCCAAGGAAGGAATCAAATGCTCGAAGGATTATTTGACGCCGACCGTTGGTCGACGACATTTCAAAACATGGGGCCCTTCTGGGAGGGCTTTGGCGTGACGCTACAGGTGGTCGTTGCCGGTCTGCTGCTGTCGCTGGTGCTGGGCACACTGCTGGGCGTGTTCTCTACCACTCGTTCGCGCGTGCTGCGCGCCATAAGCCGCGTGTACGTGGAGTTTTACCAGAACACCCCGTTGCCCGTACAGGTGCTCTTTATGTACATGGCCGGTCCGCAGTTTTTGCAGGCCATAACCGGTGCCGACCAGCCGGTGCGCATCGCGCCGTTCGTGCTGGGCTTCTTGGGTGTGGGCCTGTATCACGCGGCCTACATTTCGGAGGTCATCCGCACCGGTATCGAGGCGGTTCCGCGCGGTCAGATGGAGGCGGCCCAGAGCCAAGGCTTCACCCGCGCGCAGGCATACTGGTACATCGTACTGCCCCAGACGTTCAAGATCATTCTGCCGCCGCTGTGTAACCAGGCACTCAACCTGGTCAAGAACACGTCGGTGCTGGCGCTTGTGGCCGGCGGCGACCTTATGTACCGTTCCGACAACTTTGTGAGTCTGTACGGTTACCTGCAGGGATACATCGTCTGCTGCCTTATGTACTTCATCATCTGCTTTCCGCTCGCCATGCTGGTGCAGTGGCTCGAGCGCCGCTCCAAGGAGCGTCCGCGCGGCGTGAGCCTGGCCGAGCTGGGGCTCGACAACGTAGAGGAGGCCTAGCGCATGGAAATCTTCAACGCGACCAACCTGCTCTACATTTGGGGCGGCTTTGTTAAGACGATCGAGATCTCGGCGCTGTCGATCTTTTTCTCGCTCATCTTTGGCACGGTGCTGGCGCTCGTTAAAAGCTACGCGCCCCGCCCGTTCCGTATTTTGGTGAGCGCCTATATCGAGTTGTTCCGCTGCACGCCGAACCTGCTGTGGATCCTGTTTATCTACTTTACGGTGCAGGGTTTGGACATTGTGATTTCGACCATCGCCTTTACGCTGTTTACCAGCGCCGTTATGGCCGAGATTGTGCGCGGAGGCCTCAACTCGATTCCGCGCGGCCAGTTTGAGGCAGCGCAGAGCCAGGGTTTTGGCTTCTTTGCCACCATGCGCTACATCATTCTGCCGCAGACGTTTAAGACGATCATTCCGGCGCTGTTTAGCCAGTGCACGACCGTCATCAAGGACAGCTCGTATCTTTCGGGCATTAACGTGGCCGAGCTCATGTACACGGCAAACGTCGTGATGGCCCACGCAATCGACCTGTCGCAGGTGCTTATGCTCTACGGCCTGGTGTTTGCGATGTACTTTGTGCTCAACTTTGGTATTTCGCTGCTGGTGAGGGCATATCAGAGGCGAATGGTGGCAGCGTAGAATGTGGCAAAGGGACAGCCCCTTTGTCACATAGAGAAAGGAATCGCGATGAGCGATCTGGAGAATAAGAAGAGTCCTGTGGTCATTACCATCGCGCGTGACTTTGGCGCCGAGGGCCACGAGATTGGTCGCATGCTTGCCGACGAGTTGGGGATTCCGCTGTACGATAACGAGCTGCTGGTGCGTGCATCACTGCGCGCGGGCGAGTCGCTCGACAAGATGGCCGCCTACGACGAGCGCCTGGCCGTGGAGAATATGGCGTTTCTGCCCGACCGCTACGATGCGCGTTCGTACTCGGACAAGCTGTTCCAAAAGATGAGCCAGGTGATTTTGGATCTGGGCGAGACTGAGAGCTGCATTATCGAAGGCCGTCTGTCCGATTACCTGCTGCGTAACAACCCCAACCACATTGCCGTGTTGGTGACCGCACCCTTTGAGGACCGCGTCGAGATCGTGCGCAAGAAGCGTGGCCTTAATAAAAAGAAAGGCGCCAAGCTGGTCAAGCAGCAGCAGAAGGCGCGCGAGGCGTTCTATAAGCGCTATAGCGCCGGCAAGTGGAAGATGACGAGCGGTAAAGACATCGTCGTCAACCGCGCCAAGCTGGGCCGCGAAGGCTGCAAGGACGTCATCGCCGCAGCCTACCGCTACAAGGTGGCCCAACTCGAAGGCTAGACTCCAAAACCACCACAAAGGGGACAGGCACCTTTGTGGTGGTTTTTGTTTTAGGCCGAGGGGAAGGCTTTGGTGAGGCCGGCGCGCGTTTGCGTGTCGGTCTTTTGGTAGATGGAGCTCAGGTGGCGCTGGACCATGCGCATCGAGATGCCCAGCTCTTCGGCAACCTGTTTGAGCGGGCGCTCGTCTTGGGTGACGGCGATGAGCACGTCGGCTTCGCGCGGAGTGAGGCTGTGGCTATCGATGAAGGCTTGGCGCTGCTCTTCGAGGTTCGGTGCAGCGAGCGCTTCCTCGGCGAGTTGCTGATGTTCGCGCTCCTGCTCGGTTTGGGGGAGGCGGAACAGGCCGGCGGCTACAAAGGCCACGCCGGCGGCGACGAGCAGCACGAGCGCGACAATCATGATGAGGGCGATGTTGCCCGAGGTCACGAGCGCAAGCGAGACGCCCGACGTGGTGAACGCGCACACATTGTTAGCGGCGCGCCCCATGCCGGCCCAAAGTGCGGATGCGTGCATGCGCGGTGCCAGCTGCGTAAACGTGGCGGTGAAGAATGTGACGAAAAAGCCCGAGCTCAGGTAAAAGACGATCAGGCCCAGGTTGGGGTCGGCTCCGGCCTCTACTGCCAAGATGGAGATGGTAGAGAGCGCCGCAACGCCAAACATAACAAGGCCCATGTAGCGGCGCTCGGCAAGGTCAAAGACGATGCCGGCAAGCAGGCCGCTCGCTGCTAAAAAGAGGCGCGGCCAGGTCTGTACGGCGATGGTGCCGTGGGCGTTGGAGAACGTGACCACGTTGTCGAGCGTGGAAAAAAGACAGGCGAGAATCATGACGAGCGCGATGCTCCAACACGCTTGCTTGGCGAGGGCGTGCGAGGGCTCGGCAAAAGGGCTGATGGTGGAGCTGGAGCTCTCGTCCGCCTCTTGGGGCGCGGCGCTGAGGGCGGAGATGACGATCGTTGCCACGCCTAGAATGATGAGCTCGACGATGCCGCCGCAATCGAGTAAGTTGACCGCGAATTGCATCAGGATGCCAGCGGCATAGGCTGCTCCCGCGCCGGTGGCGAGCTTGGGATCGTCCTGGAAGGTCATCGCGAAGGTGTGGTGAGCCGCGGCACCCAGCAGGCCGAGCCCAAGGAAAGCCACGCAGCCCAGGATCTCGAGCGCAAGCGGGCCGGTGGGTGACTGAATTTGGGTCAATCCCAAGATGGCGATGGGGACGGCGGCGCTGATGGCTGCCTGGGGCTGGCCTTTGCGCTGTGCGAAAGCGAGTAGCGGCGCATATCCGATAAAGCCGATCACGCTGGCGCCCAGGATAAGACCCTGCGCAATCACGACGCGCTCGGCGCCGGCGAGCAGCCCGACATTGATGTCGAAGCGAAACTCGGCGGCAAGAAAGGCGAAGGTGAAGAGCGCGAGTGCCAAAAGCGCGTTGATTTTAGGCTTGCTCAGGTTCAAGAACGGTCCTTTGGGTGGACGGAATGGTCGTGCCCTCGATTGTAGACCAGGACGGTAGGGGTGGGCCTTTCGAAAGACGGGGCGCGCTTGGCAGTCGCGTGCTCGTTGCCTTTCGCACTGGCAGATGGTCCGCATGCGAATTTGTGTCCTGGGATCCGGATAACTTTTCGTAACATGGTGTTACAGAAGCACCCCTTACGACAAGGAGGCTCACATGCGAAAGCAAATACCTGACAGTTCAATCGACCGCGACCGCGCATGCTCGCTCGCCCACGGAACGTGGCGCCGAGTGGGCGCAAAACTCGTCTGCGCGGGGGCCTGCGCGCTCATGGTCGGCCAGCTGCTGCTACCGAGCGTGGCACTCGCCGCCGACTGGGTCAACGTGGGCGGCACGCAGTACAACAGGGGCACGGCCGCCGGCGACGAGGCGGGAACCTGGTCCTGGGACGGTGGCGACGACATGAAGCTCAACGGCTACGACGGCGCCGGCATCAGTGCTCAGGGCAACCTCAATATCGGCGTGACGGGCACCAACACCGTAACGGCCGATTCCTTGCGGAGCGCTATCGAGGTCAAGGACGGCAACCTTGCCATCACGGGGGAGGGAACCCTCAACGCGACGGCCGAACCACAGAAGAGCAGGAGCGCTGTTAAGGTCGAGTGCGGTAGCCTCGCCATCTCGGGCGACGTGACTCTCAACGCGACGGCCGGGACCGATACGATAGCGGTTTCGGGGGACGGCAAGACCGGCGGCGACATGGATATCCGCGGTGCCAACGTTAACGTGACGGCAACGAACAAAGCGCCTCATACCATCGGCATTCACACGCGGGCAGGCAACATAACCATTAACGAGGGCGCCGACGTCCACGTCGAGGCGGAGGCGAATGGGGGGCTCAACGCCGTTGCAGTCTATGCCGAAAACATCTCCTCCGAGCATGGGGGGTGCATCGCGGTGGATAACGCAAAATTAGATGCGGCGGCGCGCAATGGATGCAGTGTGTCGGTCGTCCTGTATTCGTCCGGGGGTAAGGATACATATTTGAGTGTTACCAACGGAGCGGATGTTACGCTCGTGGCGAGTGATAGGGCCGACGTTTTGGATGGTGTTTGGATGCGCGCGGGGGACGGCGTGTCGCGGGTGCTCGTCGAGAATTCGAGCCTTACAGTTCGATGCGGTGACGGAACTGGCCACAGTCGTAAACATGGCTACGGAATATATTCCCAGTCCGGCTCCCAGTCCGCCATCCCTCGAATTGACATCATTAATTCAAATGTTGAGGTGTCGGGTAATGCAGCGGCAATCTACGCTGTCAATCAAGGTGATGCAGCCCCTTGTCTCTCAATTGATGGCGGATCGGTAGTTATGACTCCCGCCGGAGGCACCGTGCGAGAAACTGCGGGAAACGGACTCGTCATCGGTGCTGCCGGGTCGTCCACTATCCAGGATGTTAGGACCTCCGACGAGGTTGCCCGCAGCGTGGTAATCAGCTCCGGAGATGCGGTCGAGCCTGAGCCCACGCCGCAGCCTGAGCCTACCCCGGCTCCCACGCCGCAGCCAGGCGGCGGAAGTGAGACGGGCACGCCGTCCGTGACGCTGACTCAGGCGAGTTCCACGGCTGCTGCCTCCAAGCCGGCCGCGAAGGCAGTTGCGGCTCAGAAGTCCGTGGGCACTCTGGCCGCCACAGGCGACAATGCCGCGACGGCGGCAGCGGCCCTTGGCATCGCTGGCGCGTCCGCCATCGGCGCCGGCTTCGTCGCGTCCAAGCGCCGCAGCCGCTAGTGCAAGCTTTCATAGCCATTTTCAGCCGCCGCGTGGGCGCAAATGCCCTCGCGGCGGCTCTTTATATTTTCGCAGGTAGAGGCCTAGGTTCGCATCTACGAACCTAGGCGTACAGAGCCATTTGGCGCATCTTGGTTGTACAGGACCACCGCAAAGGGGACAGGCACCTTTGTGGTGGTACAACCTTTCGACCAAGGAGGCCGTTATGAACGGAAGCCACTTTGATAAGCAGACCCAGCGCGAGCGCACCTGTTCGCTGGTTCATGGTACTTGGCGCTGCGTGGGCGCCAAAATCGCTTGCGCTGGCGCGTGTGCGCTTATGGTTGGTCAGCTGTTGCTGCCGAGCTTGGCACTTGCGACCGAGTGCGCGGATCCCGCCGCCGCGACGGGTGAGGTCGCTGCGGCTCCGGTTGCACCGGCGGTTGCGGAGGATGCGGCTGCGGCGGCTGCACCGGCAGTCGCTGCTGCTCCGGAGGCACAAACCGTCGCTGGACCTCAGCAGACGACTCCGGCTGACGTTACCGATGAATCTAACGATGCGGCACCCGCTGAACAAAACACTCTCAGCGGCACCGCCGCCACGCCGGCAAGCGATGCCATCATGCCCTGTGGCGTGACCGATGTCACAGGCGGCAGCGGCGTTAGGGTCAATACGACCGTGGTTCCCCACTACACGGACTGCGTACTTCCGAGCAATATCACACTCGAAAAGGGTCAGTCGTGTACCTATAATTTTCCCGATGTCGAGGGCGGTTTAAAGGAAGGCTCCTACAGTAGGATTTCCGAAACCAAGTACTACAGAGCCGATGCCGCTTCGGGCACTCTGGTCGAAGTTCTAGATGCGTCCATGTCCGACGTGACGGCCTGCTTTGAGCCCGTTGACAACCATATAAGGCTGACGCTGACCTTTACGGGCGGCGCGGCAGACGGTTCGTATCGACTCACGCGCAATGAGGTTCTTTATACTGGCACGGCGCTGACATATACCGGAACCGACTATGAGGGTGACAATATCATCGTGGGCGACCCTGATGACATCTTCAATGCCTACAGGCCGGGCGGCTCGGTCGTTATCAACGAAACCAGGGATGACTACTATATTCGCTACAACATCGACAGTGCCATAACGCTCGTAGCGTCAGAAAACCAAGCCCTCGAGAACCTGAACGTCAACGACGTGAAGACCGACTATGCACCCGGTGAGGCGCCGCGTGCGACCGCGACGATTCCGGCCGCCGATGCTGACAAGTACGAGATCGCCTACGAGTGCTGGGAGGAAATGGGCGGCAGCGACCCCAGAGAGCTCACGCCCGTTGCCTTCTGGTATTCCGACCCCGCAAAGTACACGCCGGGCATGAAGAAGATTGACCACTTCGAAGAGGGTAAGTTCTACATGTATTCCGTCGAGCTGAGGCTCAAGGGCGACAACACCTTGGCCGAGGACTACAACGTGAACGTTAACGGCCGATGGGTGAGCAATACCGTCAAGACGGTCGATGGCGTATTTACCCCCAATGCGGCCAATATGTTGTGTGAGGCTCCGATTGATGAGTGGCGGGCCATCGACGTTATCGAAATCAACGGCGCCACGACCACCTTTAAGGCGGGCGACAGGCCAGTCTTTACGGCGGGCACTCCGGTGGATTCGAACTCCGTCCTTCAGTGTGAGTTCTGGACGGGGAGCGACGGCAGTGAGGTGAATTCCGTCGAGTTTTGGGACCAGCACATCACCAACCATATCGACGCGTTTAAGCCCGGTGTGACCTATCGTTACGGCCTGTACTTTAAGTCGGCGCGTGGCTTCTACTTTACGCCCAATACCAAGCTGAAGATCAATGGGGTTGAGTGTGGCTATCAGGTGGGCGAGGCAAGCGAGGTCGATCCCGAGAGTGGCTGGATCCTTACGCTATGGCTGAACACCAACCTAACGTTTACGCCCGAGGCTACGCCCACGCCCGATCCGCAGCCTACGCCGGATCCCAAGCCGACGCCGCAGCCTGAGGTGAAGCCCGACGCGAAGCCCGAGACGAAACCGGAGACCAAGCCCGCTGCGACGCCGACCAAAACGACCGTCACGACCAAGACGGTTGAGAAGGCCACGCCGGCTAAGAAGTCCGATGCCGCCCTGGTTGCCACGGGCGACAACACTGCGATGACAGTCGCCGCCCTGGGCATCGCCGGCGCAACCGTTGCCGCCGCCGGTGTCGCCGCGACCAAGCGTCGCGAGCGCTAGGTTTTGGTGGCGGCGCTCGGCCTCCGCATCTAATAGTCTCGATCTGTAACAACTAGCCACCAAAAACGGCCCTAGATGTTACAGATTTAGATGAACCGTCTGACTGCCAACCTAATGTCTCGATCTGTAACACCAAACGAGTAATTTGGGTTCCAGATGTTACAGATTGAGACAAGCTGGCGAGTGTCGGAACAACGTCTCGATCTGTAACACGTAGCGGGAGATTTGGCCTCTTACTGTTACAGATCAAGATGAACGGGCGGACGCCCGCATAATGTCTCGATCTGTAACATCTACGGGGCTCTACGTGGCCTACCTGTTACAGATTGAGACAAACCGGTCGGCTAAGTCCAAAACCACCACAAAGGTGCCTGTCCCCTTCGTGGTGGTGGGCGGGCGGCATAGAAAAAGTCCCCGCCGGGCGTGTGCTCGACGGGGACTTTGCCGTTTTGATGGCTAGCTCTGCAGGTGATTACTCGCCCAGCAGGCTCTTGGTGATGGAAGCGGCGGCCTTCTTGCCGGCGCCCATCGCCAGAATGACCGTAGCGGCACCAGTGACGATGTCGCCGCCGGCCCAGATGCGGGGATCGGTGGTCTGGCCGGTCTCCTCGTCGGCGACGATGTAGCCCCACTTGTTGAGTTCCATCTTGCCGCCGATCTTCTTTGCGAAGGGGTTGGCGTTGGTGCCGATAGCCGAGATCGCGACGTCGCAGGGAATCTCCTCGATGGCGCCCTCGATGGGCACCGGGCGACGACGGCCGGACTCGTCGGGCTCGCCGAGCTCCATCTTCTGGACCTTGACGGCGCACACGGAGCCGTCCTCGCCGGCGACAAACTCGAGCGGGGAGACGAGCGGCAGAACCTCGACGCCCTCGGCCTTAGCATGATGCAGCTCGGCGCGACGGCAAGGCATCTCGTCCTCGGTACGACGATAGGCGATGATGGCGTGCTCGGCGCCCAGGCGCTTGGCGGTACGGACGGCATCCATAGCCACGTTGCCGCCACCAAAGACGACGACGTTCTTGCCGTGCTTGGTGGGGGTGTCGTACTCGGGGAACTTGTTGGCCTTCATCAGGTTCACGCGGGTGAGGTACTCGTTTGCGAAGAAGACGTTGGGCAGGTTCTCGCCGGGGACGTTGAGGAACTTGGGCAGGCCAGCGCCGGTCGCCACGTAGATGGCGTCGAAGCCCTGCTCGAACAGCTCCTCGGCTGTGGCCATGTTGCCCACGACGGAGTTGTACTCAAACTTGACGCCCATGTCCTCCAGGCCGTCAATCTCGCGCTTGACGACTGCCTTGGGCAGACGGAACTCGGGGATGCCGTAGACCAGCACACCGCCGCCGGTGAAGAAGGCCTCGAAGACGGTAACGTCAAAGCCGTTACGGGCGAGCTCGCCGGCGCAGGTGATGCCGGACGGGCCGGAGCCGACGACGGCGACCTTCTTGCCGTTCTTGGGGGCCATCTTGGGCGTGGAGGCGAGTTCGGGGCGGTCACCCAGGAAGCGCTCGAGCTGGCCGATGGCCACGGGCTCGGACTTCTTACCACGGATGCACTTGCCCTCGCACTGGTTCTCCTGCGGGCAGACGCGGCCGCAGATGGCGGGAAGCATGGAGTCCTCGCGGATGGTATCGAGAGCGCCGCCAAAGTCCTTCTCGCGGATCTGCTCGATAAAGCGGGGGATGTTGATGTTGACGGGGCAGCCCTCAACACAGAACGGCTTCTTGCAGTTGAGGCAGCGCTCGGCCTCGGCCAGCGCCATCTCCTCGGTGAAGCCCTTGTCGACGGGGCGGAAGTCGCAGGCGCGCTCAGCGGCCGGCTCCTCGTTATCGGGGGTGCGGGGCGACTTCATATCGGCAACGAAACGACCGTTAACTAGTGGCATGCGCAGCTCTTTTCCTCATAGGCCTTGAGGGACTCGCCCTCTTCGGAACGGTAAGCGGCCTGGCGGGCACGAAGGTCATCCCAGTCGACCAGGGTGGCATCGAAGTCGGGGCCGTCGACGCAAGCGAACTTGGTCACGCCGCCCACCTCGACGCGGCAGCAGCCGCACATGCCGGTGCCGTCAACCATGATGGGGTTGAGCGACGCGGTGATGGGGGTGTCGTACTTCTGGGCGGTGAGGGTCGAGAACTTCATCATCGGAACGGGGCCGACGCAGAAGACCTGGCTCACGGCCTTGTCCTGCAGCAGGCGCTCCAGCGGAGCGGTGACAACGCCCTGCTCGCCGTAGGAGCCGTCGTCAGTGGTGATGTGGATGTGGTCCTCGTCGAGGAGCTCGCGGAACTGATCCTCCATGAGCAGGAGGTCCTTGGTGCGGGCGCCCATGATGGCGTGCACCTCGTGGCCGGTCTCGACCAGGTGCTTGGCGACCGGGAAGGCAATTGCCAGACCGACGCCGCCGCCAATGACGGCGCAGGGGCCCTCGGCCATCTCGGTGGGAACGCCCAGCGGGCCCACGACGTCGCGCAGCGACTCGCCGGCCTCGTAGGTGGACAGCATCTCGGTGGTCTTGCCGATCACCATGAAGATGAACTCGACCCAGCCCTCGTCACCATTCCAGCCGGCCAGGGTAAACGGGACGCGCTCGCCCGTCTCGTTGGCGCGAACCATGAGGAACTGTCCAGCGTGCGCATGTTTGGCGATTGCAGGCGCCTCGATGCGGAACTTGAACACCTTCTCCGAGAACTGCGTCTTCTCCAGGATCTTATACATAGAACCCCTCTCTTGTAAGGGCTGCCGAACCGTGCCTCCACGGAAATGGACGGTAGCCCGAATAAAACCGTACGCGCACAGGCGTTGTGCAAACATACGGTGCAAATTATACCCTCATGGCCATGCCGTTTACGTGTTTCTTCGGCAGGTGGGAAAACGGTTTATCCCGTCTGACCTACCAAAAAGGGACAGGTTTATTTTGGTCGGTTTTATCAGGCAAAACGGCAAAGGGGGCCGGTCTCACGTTGCGGTGAGACCGGCCCCCTTTGGGATGCTGTGTTTGTATGGCAGGACAGCGCTTAATGCGATGCAGTCGCGGCGGCGTTTCCGCAGATAAAACCTGCCAAAATAAACCTGTCCCTAAATGGTAGGTTTAGTGTTTGCCGTTGGCGGAGGCGGCGCCGTTGACGTGGTCGCGGGCGTAGACCACGCCGTGCACGATCGCCAAGCCGGCGGCGTCGGCGGCGCGGGCGCAGGTGTCCTGGAAATCCTCGGCCTCGCGGGAGCGCAGCTGCTTGAGCACGTAGTCGGCGACGTCCATCTTGCCGGGAGGGTTGCCGATGCCGGTGCGGATGCGGCTAAAGTCGCGGCTGCCCATCTTGTCGATGATGGAGCGCAGGCCGTTATGGCCAGCATGGCCGCCGCCCACCTTAACACGCACGTCGCCGGCGGGAATATCGAGCTCGTCGTGGATTACGAGTAGCTCCTCGGCCTTGATTTTGTATTCGCGGCAAAGCTTGGAGATGGGGCCACCCGAGGTATTCATGTACGACTGCGGCTTGACCAGCACGATCTGGCGCTTGCCGCCCTCTTCCTCGGCATCGTTGATATTGATGAGCGCGACCTCGGCGCCGGCCTGGTTTTTCCAGTACGTGACGCCGGCCTGACGGGCCAGCTCGTCGATTGCCTTAAAGCCGGCGTTGTGGCGGGTTTCGGCATACTCATCTCCAGGGTTGCCAAGTCCGGCAACCATGCGAATCTTAAGCGGCTGTGCAGCTGCCATGTTCATCCTTTCGTTGATTTGTCGCCTGCTATGGTGAGCGACCCTGTTGCCGCTGTCAAATGGAGGGCAATTGAGGTTGTTTGGGGGCGTTTGGGCGGCCGTCGAAATCCGAGGTGGACAGTTGGTTCAGATATGTATAAGTTCTGAGGACTCGAATTGCTCAATTCAATGCCGATACGTTGTTTTGGAGCTTTAGTTAGTCCGTATGGCGCTGTTTTGAAGTCTATCCTGCTTTCAAATAGGGCGAATGGTATAGAGATAGCTACAAAACAGTCTAATTCAATGTGTCCATTTATACGTATTTGAACTAACTGTCCAGCCCTGTTCGACGGCGCACGGGTGATTCGCCGTTTAGACCGGCGCAAGGCCGATTCCGGTCCGCAGAGCGTTGAGCCAAGCGGCCTGACGCTTGCGATAGCCCTTGATGCGATATCGGAATCGGACTCCCGCGAGTCGATGCATCGTTTGGGCGAAGGCTTCGAGTGCAACAAGGTCTTTCATTTGGTCGCGATTGATAACCAGGACGTGGATGCCCATTGCCTTGAGGCCATTATTCCGATTGCCATCGTGGACGCGAGCGTTTTGAAGCTCATGCCCAATTCCGTTGTATTCGTTGTCGACTCCGGCTGCCGGGCAATACAGGTCGCAGATGGCGTAAGGGATGCCGGAGGACATGTTGACCGCAAGAGTGTCGAAGTCGATTCGATAGTTGAGTAGCAGGCCTCCCATGGGCAGGCTGCAACATCCGAATCCGCCAAAGCGCATGGGCGCTCCGAGAACGGCTAACATTAGGGATTCGGCTGGGGATGCAGATCCGGGTCGGGCAAGCTTGACTGCCGTGCGAAACGAGGTGTATGAGCTACTTTTGGCGAAGCGCGCGACCGCCTCGAGATCTTCGATGGTCGTGGCGGGCTCGCATTTGTAGTGCGCCTGTTCATAGCGGGTTTCGTTCTGCTGCTCGGTCGCCGACTGGTCGTCCCGGCAATCGAGGTCGTCCATCGCTTCGTAGACATCGCCCTTGGGCCAGATGTCGTCATAAGCAATGGGGTATGTTGCCCCGGGAGGAAGGGAGTAGGTTCCGAGCAGTTCCATGAGAAGCATCAAGGTTTTGGCGACTGATTCATTTTTGGAACAAAGCATGGCTGTCATGGCAGGAGACGTTGCGTAGATGTCGGCCTCGATGTGCATAATTGCACCTTCAGGAAGCGAAGCGGAGAGAATATGCTGAAGAAGTCGCTTGTCGGGACGTCTGTTGTCTTCGCTTGAAACGAGAAGATCAAGCAGTTCGGAATCATCTTCATTCCAGGCGTCGAGTATCGAAAGTGCGCCAAAGTCTATCGCGTCATTGTTGGGAATGCAGCTAGCCAAGGCATGTGCTTGCTGTTCGCTATCAACGGAGTCCCAGGGTAGGGCAGAGTACGCCCGTCGTGCGCGACGAATTGCGCGGAGGGCGGAGAGATGTGAAATCACGGTCGTCATAGCTATAACCTACTAAGTTGGCGGCAGAATGCGACCGCCATACCGTTCTTTTCGCTCAGCGGGGCGCTGTGCGCCATGAACGGCTGGGTGTTATGAAATCGGTGGAATCGGTTGAGGGGATTGCAGGAAATTGAGCTCTGACGCGAAGGTTGACGATAGCTACTGGACAGTTAGTTCAGATACGTATAAGGCGACGGGCATTCGAGGCGTTTCTAAGGGCCTTCGAGGGTGATTTGAGGGTAAATATGCGGCGGTTGTACTCGAAAACGATGAGCTTTGGGCGGCATGGCATCCGCCGGGGAGCTCAGAAGGCTCCGAACGGCCCTTTGGGGCTTTAAAAAATACGTATCTGAACTAATTGTCCAGGGAAGGTTGGTGAGGGATAGAAAAAGGGCCGGAAGCGAGCTTCCGACCCTTTAAAAGCATCAAAGATGATGCGATGCGCGTTGGACTACAGCGCGAAGTCGCCGCCGACGAGCGTGGAGACGGGCTCCTCGTGGTAAACGGCGGAGATGGCCTGAGCGAACTCCTCGGCGACCGAGATGGTCTTGATCTTGCCGCCGACCTCGACGGGAATGGCGTCGGTGACGAGGCACTCGACGATCGGGGCGTCGTTCAGACGCTCGATGGCCGGACCGGAGAAGATGCCGTGGGTGGCGCAGACGTAGATGTCGCCAGCGCCCATAGCCTTGAGCTCCTTGACGTTGGCGCACAGGGTGCCAGCGGTGTCGATCATGTCGTCGTTGATGATGCAGGTCTTGCCCTTGATGTCACCGATGATGCCCATGACCTCGGCGGCGTTGTGGCGCGGACGGCCCTTGTGGGCGATGGCCAGGTCGCAGCCGAGCATGTCGGACAGCTTCTTGGCGGCCTTGGCGCGGCCCACATCGGGGGAGACGACAACCAGGTTGTCGGTGTCGAAGTTCATGGCGTTGTAGTACTGGCCAAACAGCGGCAGTGCGGACAGGTGGTTGACCGGGATATCGAAGAAGCCCTGGATCTGACCCTGGTGCAGGTCGAGGGTGATGATGCGGTCGACGCCGGCGCGCTCGAGCAGGTTGGCGACGAGGCGGGCGGTGATGGGCTCGCGCGGGCCGGCCTTGCGGTCCTGGCGGGCATAGCCGTAGTGGGTGATGACGGCGGTGATGGAGCGGGCGGATGCGCGCTTGGCAGCGTCGGTGGCGATGAGCAGCTCCATGAGCATGTCGTTGACGTTGCCGCCGGCCACGGACTGAATCAGGAAGACGTCGGCGCCGCGGACGGTCTCGTCGTAGCGGGCGTAAATCTCACCGTTGGCGAACTGCTTTAGCGTAAGGCCCGAAAGCTCGACCCCAAGGTACTCAGCGATCTTCTGAGCGAGGGGACGGTTGGAGGAACCGGAATACACGCGGATGGACTTGCGCATATTCTCCGACTTCTCGGGATCATTAATCGGCATTACCCTTCTCCTTTATATCGAATGCCATATAGATGCCTTGTTGCATTGTAACCGCGCGACGGGGTTTATCGAGTCCTGATAACGTCTTTACCGTCAACGGACACGAACCGACCACTCATCCGGCCACGCAGGTCAGCATAGAAAAAGGAGCCGTCCCCATGGGAACAGCTCCTTAGATGCTTGGTAAAACGTTATACCTCGTCGTCCTCGTGCAGACGGCGGCGATAATCGGCGGCCCAGCCCTCAATGTTTACCTGACGGGCACGACCCAGGCCGAGTGCGTCGGCCGGGACCGGCTCGGTGATGACGGAGCCGGCGGCCACGAGCGCGCCGTCGCCAATCTGGGCGGGTGCGACCATCATGGTGTCGGAGCCAATGAAGGCGTCCTTGCCGATGACGGTCTTGTGCTTGTGGACGCCGTCATAGTTGCAGGTGATGGAGCCCGCGCCCACGTTGACGCCGGAGCCCATGGTGGTGTCGCCGATGTAGGACAGGTGCGGAACCTTGGAGCCCTCGCCAATCGTGGACTTCTTGATCTCCACGTGCGTGCCGGCCTTGGATCCGTCGAGCATGTGGGTGCCCGGGCGCAGGTAGGCGCGCGGGCCGCAGTCGACGCCGTTCTCGATGACGGCCTCGATGGCGATAGTCTCATCGATGGTGCAGCCGCTGCCGACGGTAGTGTCGGTGAGGCGGCTGTTGGGGCCGAGCTGGCACTCTTCGCCCACGGTGACGTGGCCGATCAGGTGCGTCTGCGGCCACACGACGGTGTCGCGGCCGATGGTGGCGTCGGGACCGATCCAGGCCTGCGTGGGGTCGATGAACGTGACGCCCTCGGCCATCCAGTGCTCGTTGATGCGGTCGCGTGCGATGGCGGTGAGCTGTGCGAGCTGGATACGGCTGTTGACGCCCAAGCCGTCGCGGTAGTCGTCGCAGTGGAAGATGGAGACTGCCTGGCCGTGGCCTTTGAGGATCTCGAGCATGTCGGGCAGATAGTACTCGGACTGCGCGTTGTCGTTGCCGATTTCGTTGATGTGGGCGGCGAGCTGCGCGCCGTCAAAGGCGTAGCAGCCGGCGTTGCACTCCAACAGCGTGGCAGCCTGCTCGGGCGTGCAGTCCTTCTGTTCGATGATGCGCTCGATCTGGCCGTCGGCGCCCAGCTTGATGCGGCCGTAGCCGAAAGGATCGGGCGGGGTCATGGTCATGACGGTGCAGGCGAGCTCGCCGGTGGCGACGGTCTGCGCGAACTTGGCCACGGTGTCGGCGGTGATGAGAGGCAGGTCGCCGTTGAGCACGACGACGGGGCCTTGCGTGATGCCGCAGGCCTCGAGCGCGACCTTTACGGCGTGGCCGGTGCCCAGGCGCTTGGTCTGCTCAACGCACTCGACCTTGGTGGCGCTGTTGGCGTAGGCGCCGTCGATCAGGGCGCGCATCTCGTCGGCGTGGCTGCCGATGGCGCACCCGACCCGGGCGGCCCACGCCGGCGGATGACGACCACGACGCGGCTGCAGCCGGCCTTGATGGTAGCGTCGACGATCCACTGGACCATGGGCTTGCCCAGGATCTTGTGCGAAACCTTGCAGTGGTTCGACTTCATGCGGGTGCCCTCGCCGGCAGCGAGGATAATTGCGGTTGCGTCCATGTGATCTCCTGTTACGTTATAGAGACGTGTGTTTGGAAACGATACACGGCGCAATATGATACCGCAGGCATATGTTGAGCGCGTAACGATTGACGCGTGACGGCCGATGTCGCTGCCGCCGGCGTGGTGTTTGCGCTGGTTGTGCATGGCGGCGGCGCTGCGGCGTTGGCGTTTTGCGCGAGGGGATGGGAGGTGCCCGTGGATATCATGCGAGAGGAATCGGGCAACGAGCCCGTCGCGGCATTCTCGATGTTTCATCCGGCGGTACCGGCACTCTATATGGTGCTGACGTTGGGACTCACCATGTTCTCGATGCAGCCGGTGCTGATTTTGCTATCGCTTGCGGGTGGACTGGCGTACGGATTTGCGACCCGCGGTGCGGCGCGCACGCTGGGTGCGCTGCGCTGGCAGCTGCCGGTGATTTTGATTATCGCGCTGGTCAATCCGCTGTTTAGCGCCTCGGGCTCGACGGAGCTGTTCCGTATTGGTATGCGCGCGGTGTATCTGGAGAGCATGGTATACGGCCTGTGCATGGGCGGGCTGTTTGTGGCGAGCGTGCTGTGGTTTGAGGCCGCGGCGTCGATGCTCAAATACGACAAGGTGCTCGCGCTGCTGGGTAATGCCGCACCGGTGATCGCGCTCATGATCTCGATGTGCATGCGGCTTATCCCACAGTTTTTGCGCCGCGGCCGCACGGTGCTGGCGGTGCAAGATGCGATTGACGTGCCGGGGCGCGCGCCGGCCGACCCCGTGCGCTCGCGCCTGCGGGCGTCGAGCGTGTTGATGGGCTGGGGCATGGAAGATTCGCTGGAGCGCGCGGACGCGATGCGCTCGCGCGGGTGGGGTGCCGCGACGCGTCGTACGACGTATGCGCGGTATCGGCTGGGGGGGGGGGGCGGTGGCGCGCCGGGGGGGGCGGGGGGGGTAGGTA
>UQXC01000028.1 GCA_900544995.1 uncultured Collinsella sp.
CCGACGTGCCCAACGTCGTCGCGCGCGGCTTCGGCGGCAGGGCGCCGCGCACCCAAATATGCAGCGACCTGGCCTGCGTACGCGTCGGGGCATCGTGGAACTACGTCTGCCTGCTCGTCGACCTCTGCAACGGGGAGATCGTCGGCCACTCCGCAGGACCGAGGAGGGGCGCGCGAGCTCCGAGCCAAGCTCTCGGATTACGTGCACTGGTACAACAACTTCAGGATCCACTCGACACTGGGCTACATGTCGCCGGTCGAGTTCAGGGAGGCGGGACCGTCCCTCCCGGAATCGTCCAAATTGGTGTTGCCAATCCATAGCCAATCCAGCCATCATCTCCGCGAAGGCGGACGTCAGGAAAAGCTCGGCTTGAGCTCGGTCGGACGCGGTCTGTGGGGCATCATTCAGGCTCAGGGGGTCTCCTTGTCTTCTTCGGTCGCAACCTGAATGATAGGAACGGCCCCTTCTCTCTTTCCCTTTCGTTTTCGACGCGTCACTCTCTCGGCGGGCTTAAGGCCCGCGCTCGCGGGTGCAGGGGCTGCGCCCAAACCCCAAAAACTTAACGCCGTGTTCGAAGCGTTTCCGGACGTCAGCGTAATCTCAAATCCCGTTAGTCAACTCATGAGCAAGCCACCTGAGACTACTCATTTCTCCTACTGGCAATGAAGACCTGCGACCTGCAGTTTTGCAAACTGTTTGAAAGCCACCTGCGTTGATTCACTTCCTATTGCAGCTGGCGTCTTGCACGCGAAAAGGCATTTGAGTTTCAAAACGGGCGTTTCGGCGCTATCGAGCCTTCAAAGGCATCCCGCCGCGCCCTTTGGGACTAAAACAAAAACTCAAAGCCCTGAGTTCAAAATAGTTTTTGGAGTTGTCCTGACTTTTGTCACCGAAGCCGATGAAACGCGACAGGGTGTCACCTGGCGGCACTCGATTCGAGACAGCACCGAAAACTGGATGCAACCGGAATGACGGGACGGCTGAACGAAGCCATCGAGTAGCGATAGAAAAAGGCCCGGGTGCCCATTGAACTGCCTCCCATTTCTTGGACATGAGAAATGGGAGGCTTTCTTTATGCGCGTTGATTTGAGAGTGAAGCATGATGTCGAGGCCAGGAAGGCGGCCATAGGGCTCTTCGAGCTCGGGCACGGGTATAAATCTGCCGCGATTGCCCTTTCGCTTCCCGCGGAAGCCGTGAGAAGATGGCAGGAGATATACCGCGCATTCGGGAGCGAGGTGCTGCTGCGCATGGACGGAAAGCAGGGCAGGTACACATACGAGCAGAGGGTCGCCGCCGCCTCCGCCGTCGTCGACGGCGGCATGACGAAGGCCGAGGCGATGGCGGCGTTCGGCATAATGTCGATGTCGCCGCTCAAGAAGTGGTGCGCGCTATACCGCCGGGGCGGCGCGGAGGCCCTGCGCCCGAGGCCCAAGGGCCGGCCGAGCGGTTCCAGGGCGAGGCCGCGGACCCGCGAGGAGGAGCTCGAGGAGCGGTGCCGCAGGCTCGAGGCCGAGGTGGCCTACCTAAAAAAATTACGCGCCCTGGTCGAGAGGGACGGGCTCTGACCAGGGCGAAGGCCGAAGCGGTCGCGGCCCTGCGCGCCGAGGGGCACGCGCTCGGGCACCTGCTCGCATGCGCCGAGCTCAAGAGGTCGACCTACTACTACGCCCTCGCGCACCCGCCGAGGCCCACGCGCCCCGAGCTCCGGGAGGCGGCCGCCGAGATCTTCTCGCGCACCGCCAACGGCTGCGGGCACCGGCAGATAGCGATGTGCCTCAGGGCCGAAGAGGGGGCCGTGATAGCCGACAAGACCGTGCTCAAGATGATGCGCGAGATGGGGGTTCGCTGCGGTATCAGACGCGAGACGGCCTACCACAGGTACAACTCGTACAGGGGCGTCGTCGGCAGGACGTTCGAGAACGTGATCGCGAGGGATTTCGACGCCGGGGCCCCGTGGCGGAAGCTGGGAACGGACGTCACCGAGTTCAAGGTGGCGGGCGGCAAGGCCTACTGGGCCCCGACGCTGGACTTCTGCACCAAGGAGATCGTGGCGAGCGACATATCGACCACGCCCGACATGGCCCAGCAGATGAGGATGCTCGACGAGCTGCTGCCCAAGATCCCCGAGGGCGCCGCGCCGACCATGCACTCGGACCGGGGCTGGCAGTACCAGCACGCCTCATACACATCCAGGCTAGAGGCCGCCGGCATCGTCCAGAGCATGTCCAGGAAGGCGAACTGCATCGACAACGCCGCCACCGAGCAGCTCTTCGGCCACGTCAAGGACGAGTTCTACCGGGGCCGCGAGTGGGAGACGTTCGAGGATTTCAAACGCGACCTGGAGGAATACATAGTCCACTGGAACACGAGCCGGAGGCAGGTAAGATTGAAGGGCCTGACCCCGGAGGAGTTCCGGAATCAGGCCCTCGCGGCCTAGTCGCTATTTAGGGCGTCCAAGATTTGGGACGCAGTTCACATGGGGCATCCGGGCCTTTGCTAGCAACTTGGTGTTGCGGGCAGTTTAGAACTTGTGGCCGCACTTCTTGCAGACGCGCAGCTTGTTCTTGCCGTCCTTCTCGTGACCGACGCGGGTAACCTTACCGCACTCGGGGCAAACGAGATTGACGTTGGAGGCGTCGATGGGAGCCTCCTGCGAAACGATGCCGCCCTGCTGGTTGGCAGCGTTGGGCTTGACGGCCTTCTTGACGACCGAAACGCCCTCGACAACGACCTTGTTCTCGGCGGGGAGAGCACGCAGGATAACGCCCTGCTTGCCGCGATCCTTACCAGAGAGAACCTGGACCTTATCGCCCTTCTTGATATACATATATCTCCCCTAACTACAGGGTCTCGGGAGCGAGCGAGACGATCTTCATGTACTTCTTGTCACGAAGCTCGCGAGCGACGGGCCCGAAGATACGGGTGCCGACGGGCGAACCATCGTTGTTGATGACAACGCAGGCGTTCTCATCAAAGCGAATGTAGGAGCCATCCTTACGGCGGATCTCCTTAACGGTGCGAACGACGACGCAACGGACAACGTCCTTCTTCTTGACGTTGGCGCCAGGGGTAGCCTCCTGGACAGCACCGATGAACACATCGCCGATGCCTGCATAACGACGCTTGGAACCGCCAAGCACCTTGATGCAGCGAATCTTGCGAGCGCCGGAGTTGTCGGCGACGTTCAGCATGGTTTGCATCTGAATCATGGTAGATGTTCCTCCGAACTAAGAACCGAAGAGAGGTGCGCAGCCTTTATACGGCCCGTGGTATGCAAGGCAGGCATACGCACATCTTCGGAAACGTACAAGTCGTAAGAGCGACTGCTTATTTAGCGCGCTCGACGACCTCGATGAGGCGCCAACGCTTCATCTTGGACATAGGACGGGTCTCCATAACGCGGACGGTATCGCCCACGCCAGCCGTGCACTCCTCGTCGTGAGCGTGCAGCTTCTTGGAGCTGGTCATCATCTTGCCGTACTTGGGGTGACGCTTGCGCTCGGTGATGGTGACGACAATCGTCTTGGCACCGGAGACGGAGGTAACGACACCCGTACGGACCTTACGCGAGTTACGCGAATCAGTCATGTTCTCTCCTTAGGTCCTACTCGGCGACAGCGGACTTCTCCGCTGCGATCTCGCGGGCGCGCTGCTCCGTGAGGACGCGAGCGATGTCCTTCTTCACGGTGTTGACGCGAGCGGTGTTGTCCAGCTGGCTGGTGGCCATCTGGAAACGAAGGTTAAAGAGCTCGGCGCGCATTTCCTTCAGCTTCTCAACGAGCTGAGCGTCCGAGAGCTCACGAATCTCTGCGGGCTTCATTAGTTCTCCTCCTTGGCGGCGGCGGCGTCCTCAGCAGCCCACTTGGCCTCGAGAGCGGCCTCCTCAGCCATCTCCTTCTCGATGCGCTGCTCAGCGTTCTTAGCAGCAACAATCTTGGTCTTGATGGGAAGCTTGTGCTGTGCAAGACGCAGAGCCTCGCGAGCGACCTCCTCGGGCACGCCCTTGACCTCGAACATGATGCGGCCGGGCTTGACGACGGCCACCCACTCCTCGGGGTTACCCTTACCAGAACCCATGCGAGTCTCGGCAGGCTTCTTGGTGATGGGCTTATCGGGGAAGATCGTGATGTAGACACGACCGCCACGCTTCATGTAGCGGGTCATGGCAATACGAGCGGCCTCAATCTGACGGTTGGTGATCCAATGGGCCTCGAGAGCCTGGATACCAAACTCGCCGAAATGCAGCTCGGTATTACCCTTGGCCTGGCCCTTCATGGAGCCACGCTGCACCTTGCGGTGAAGAATACGCTTAGGGGCAAGCACTACTGACCCCTCCTCTCGGAGTTACGACGACGAGGACGGGAAGAGCCCTCGAGTGCAGGGTTGGGAACAGGCTGGCCCGGGAGCTTCTCGCCCAGGTAGATCCAGACCTTCACGCCGCAAGCGCCCATGGTGGTGCTGGCGACAGCCGTGCCGTAGTCGATCTTGGCACGGAGGGTATGCAGAGGCACGCGACCCTCGCGGTACCACTCACGACGGCCCATCTCGGCACCGCCGAGACGACCGGAGCACTGGATACGGATGCCCTTAGCGCCGGCCTTGCGGGCGGACTGGACAGCCTTGCGCATAGCACGACGGAAGGCAACGCGGCCCTCGAGCTGCTCGGCGATAGACTGAGCAACGAGGTTGGCGTCGAGCTCGGGGCGCTTGATCTCGACAACGTCGACGGAGAGCTGGCCCTTGGAGACGCCAGCGACCTTCTCGAGCTCGGTGCGGAGGGTATCGATCTCGGCACCCTTCTTACCGATGACAACGCCGGGACGAGCGGTGAGGATGATGACCTTCACCTTGTCGCCAGCGCGCTCGATCTCGACGCGGGAGACAGCTGCGCGGGAAAGACGCTTCTCGAGGTACTTGCGGATCTCGAGATCGTTACCGAGGGTCTTAGCGTAATCCTTCTCTGCGAACCAGCGGGAGCGCCAGTTCTCGGTGATGCCAAGACGGAAGCCGGTGGGGTAGACTTTCTGACCCATACAGCTTTACGCCTCCTTTCGAGGAGCAACGACGACGGTGATGTGGGAAGTACGCTTCAGAATGCGAGAAGCGGAACCCTTGGCGCGGGGACGGATGCGCTTAAGCGTCGGACCCTCGTCAACATAGGCAGCGGCGACAACCAGGTTGTCGGCACGCAGACCGTTGTTGTTCTCGGCGTTCGCAACGGCGGAACGGAGAACCTTCTCGACATCCACGGCGACGGCGCGGTCGCAGAAGTGGAGGATGTCGAAGGCCTGAGCGACAGGCTTGCGGCGGATCAGATCGACCACCAGGCGGGCCTTGCTGGGGGAAACACGCACGTACTTAGCGACGGCGCGAACCTCGGTGGCCTCAGTTTCAATAGACTTAGTTGCCATTTACGGTTAACCCCCTATTTGGCCTTGTGGCCACGGAACGTACGAGTCGGCGCGAACTCGCCGAGCTTGTGACCAACCATGGACTCGGTAACATACACGGGCACATGCTTGCGGCCGTCGTGGACGGCGATGGTGTGACCAACCATCTCGGGGAAGATGGTGGACGCGCGGGACCAGGTCTTCACGACGTCCTTCTTGCCAGCCTCGTTCATCGCGGTGATACGCGAGAGAAGGCGAGTCTCCACGAACGGGCCCTTTTTGAGACTTCTGCTCATAAGTGCTTTCTCCTAAAACTCGGTATCCGAAATTACTTCTTACGGCGACGAATGATGTGCTGGTTCGAGACCTTCTTCTTCTTGCGCGTACGAAGGCCCTTCGTCGGCTTACCCCAGGGGGTAACGGAGGGACGACCAGAAGTGTGGTTCTTGCCCTCGCCACCGCCGTGCGGGTGGTCGACAGGGTTCATGACGGTACCGCGGACGGTCGGGCGCACGTTCATGTGACGCTTACGGCCGGCCTTGCCGATGACGATGTTGGAGTGATCGGCGTTGCCGACCTCACCGACGGTGGCGCGGCAGGTAACGAGGATGCGACGCATCTCGGAGGAAGGCATACGAACGATAGCGTACTTGCCCTCCTTACCCATCAGCTGGCAGGAGTTACCGGCGGAACGGGCGATAGCAGCGCCCTTGCCCGGTTGGAACTCGACGGCGTGGATGAGCGTACCGACGGGGATGTCGGCGAGGGGCAGAGCGTTGCCCGGCTTGATGTCGGCGTCAGAACCGGACATGATGGTCTGACCGACCTCGAGGCCCTTGGGGGCCAGGATGTAGCGCTTCTCACCGTCAGCGTAGTGCAGCAGAGCGATGCGAGCGGAACGGTTCGGATCGTACTCGATCGTGGCAACCTTGGCGGGCACGCCGTCCTTGTTGCGCTTGAAGTCGATTACACGGTAACGACGCTTCACGCCGCCGCCCTGGTGGCGGGTGGTGATGCGGCCGTTGTTGTTACGACCGGCCTTCTTGGGCAGGGGCTCGAGAAGAGACTTCTCGGGCTTGGTGCAGGTGATCTCGGAGAAATCGGAGATCGTCTGCCAACGCCTACCAGCGGAGGTCGGCTTAAGGTGCTTTACAGCCATTACAATCCCTTTCAATAGGAATCCGTTAGCCATCGCAGACAGGGATTCGAGGTTCTGCCTCGGGTGCGATGACACCGGACATATACACGGTTCCGGGCGTGTCCATTTTATACGCCCAAAACCTTGAGCTCTCGCCTCCCCTATTTGGGAGGCATGAGCTCACTCAACAGCAGCGAGTCTTAGGCCTGGTTGCCAAAGACCTCGATGGTGTCGCCCTCGGCCAGCGTGACGATGGCCTTCTTCCAAGAACGGGTCTTGCCGGCGACATAGCGCACGCGCTTGGTCTTGGGCTTGACCGTCAGGGTGTTCACGCGAACGACCTTGACGCCAAAGATCTCCTCGACAGCGTCCTTGATCTGATACTTGTTAGCATCCTTGGCGACCTCAAACGTGTACTTGTTCAGCTCCATGCCGGAGAAGGAACGCTCGGACACGATCGGACGGATGATAATCTCGTGGGCGGTCATTTATGCAAGCACCTCCCCGAAGTGAGCGGCGATGTCGGCGGGCATCAGCACGGCGTTGTTGTTGACGAGATCGTAGGTGTTGGCCTCGTCAGCGGTGATGATGAACGTCTTGGGAATGTTGCGGAACGACAGGTAGGCGTTGACGTCCTCATCGCGAACGATGATGGTCAGACGCTTGCCCTCAAGGCCGAGAGCCTTGAGCATGGCGACGGCAGCCTTGGTGGAAGGCTTCTCGAAGCCGTAGTCGTCGACGAGCACGAGCTCGCCATCGGCCAGCTTGGCGGACAGCGCGGAGCGCATAGCCAGCTTGACCTCCTTGTTGTTCATACGCTTGGCGTAGGAACGGGGCTTGGGGGCGAAGACAACGCCACCGTGACGCCACTGGGCAGCACGGATGGAACCCTGGCGGGCACGGCCGGTGCCCTTCTGACGCCAAGGCTTCTTGCCGCCACCGGAAACCTCAGAGCGGCCCTTAGCGGACTGGGTGCCCTGACGCCAAGAGGCCATCTGGCACTTGACGATGTGGTGCATAACGTGGATGTTCGGCTCGATGCCGTACACCTCAGCGGCGAGCTCGGCCTCGGCGACCTTCTTGCCCTCGCTGTTCTTTACTTCAAACTTTGCCATTTAAGTGTTCTCCTTGGTATGACGCTGGGCTAAATGGGCTGGGCCCTTAGGCCATACGGATGGCGACGAGACCGTTCTTGGCACCCGGGACAGCGCCCTTGACCAAGATGAGGTTCTGCTCGGCATCGATGCGGACAACGGAAAGGTTCTTGACGGTAACGCGCTCGTTACCCATGTGACCGGCCATCTTGACGCCCTTGAGGACGCGCGCAGGATAGGCGCACTGACCGATAGAACCGGGGTGACGCTGGAAGTGAGAACCATGCGTCATAGGACCGCGGCGCTGACCCCAGCGCTTGATGCGACCCTGGAAGCCCTTACCCTTGGAGGTACCGATGACGTCGACCTTCTCGACATCAGCGAAATCAGCGACGGTGACGACCTCGCCGACCTTGTGCTCCTCGCCGTTCTCGACGCGGACCTCACGAAGGAAACGGACAGGCTCGACGCCAGCCTTAGCGAAGTGACCAGCCATGGGCTTGTTCACGTTCTTGGCCTTGATGTCGCCGAAACCGATCTGGACGGCGTCATAGCCGTCGGTTGCCTGAGTTTTAACCTGCGAGACAGCGCAGGGGCCAGCCTGGATGACCGTGACGGGAACGACGTTGTCGTCCTCGTCCCAAACCTGGGTCATGCCAATCTTGCGGCCGAGAATCATGCTGATCAAGATATGATCCCAACTCTCGCGTGGTCTTGGGACAATGCGTACACCACCGAGCGTACGCCCCTAGAGGACCACTACTTACACGACGTGCTCCCCAGCCTTGTATTTCGCCCGGACTACCTGACAACCCTATTAAGCAGGCATTTTGTCCAGCCAGAATACTCCCCTGGTTACACACAGCTGTTTAGTATACACGGCTGCGGGCGTATCCATCGAGATTCATATTTCACTCACATTGTTTACGCAGGTAAAGTGCGTGGCGTTCCCAGTGTGCGGCGGAGGGGGCGGGCCTGAGACATATTAAGGTTGCTGCTCTACAGTCCTGCTCACGACGGAGAGCACATTAAGTGCTCTCCTGTTCGTGCGGAACTCGCGACAACCTTAATATGTCTCAGGCCCGCCCCCTCCGCCGCACACTGGGAACGCCACGTTGATGTCTGCTAAACCTTGCTCGCTCAGGCTAATGACTTTGTTGGGGGTCCACTATTTGCTGGAGGGTGAACTTGCATTGCATTGGCTCGCCTTCTGCTTGTGGCTTTGCCTCTTCGAAATCGAAGATCATGATGGCGCAGTTGGGGAGTTTTGTTGGGAGCTCAAAGCCCTCTGGGGCTGCAGCCTTGATGAATTGGCGGCTGGCACTGCCGTGGCTTACTGCTAGGAGGGTTTCGATGCCCTCGGCGCTCATGAGATTGGTGAGGGTGGCTACCATGCGTTCTTGCAACGCTTTGCTTCCCTCTCCTCCGAAGGGGACCAAGTCCTCGCCCGGATCCCAGACGTCGGTGGGAAGGGCGTCGTGGGGGCCTTCTTCGAAGGAGCCGTAGCAGCGCTCGATGATGCCTTCGCAGGGCTCGACTGCTGCGTCCGGGCCGAGGAGCTCGTATGCGACGAGCTGAGCTGTGTCCATGGCTCGGCCTAAGGGCGAAGAGACCACCTTGTCAGGAACGACATTGTGGGCTTTGAGCCATGCGGCTGCCATCCCGGCTTGCTGACGGCCCAAATCGGTGAGCGGTGAATCGCAACGACCTTGGACGAGCTTTTTGACGTTGAATTCCGTCTGACCGTGGCGGAGTAGATATAGACGCTTCATGCTCTCCCCTTCTGTATACCTAGCTTTACCGGCGCAGCCCTACTCGTGGGTATGGCCTACGTAGTCTTCATCGATCGTGATCTTGGCAATCGACTTGGGGTATTCCGACTCGACCCGTTGTGCCAGCGCGTGCTTTAGGTCCTCGGCACTCATTTGCAGATCCGAGGGGCGCACGCAGTCGAAAATCACATTGGTGTGCGTAGGACCCGGCACACAGCGCAGGTCATGAATCGAGAGGCGACTATCGATCTCCTGAGCCATTGCGTTAATGCGTAAACGCATGCTCGCCACCTTGGGGTCGTCGGTCACGATGGGGTCGTAATGGAGCGTGACAATCATGCCGTCTTCGTTCCTAAACGCCTGCTCAATATTGTCGAGCGTGTCGTGACTTTCCATCGGGCTGGCTTCGGCCGCCATCTCGGCGTGAGCGCTTGCGAACTTCCTGCCCGGGCCGTAGTCGTGAACCATCAAATCGTGAACGCCCAAAACGCCGGGATAGCTCATGATCTTGTCTCGAATGTGCTTGACCAGCTTAGGATCGGGCGTCTGGCCCAAAAGCGGGCTCACCGTATCCTGGATGAGTTCAAAACCGCTCCAGCCAATATAGGCACCAACGGCAAGGCCGACCCAAGCGTCAAGATTGATGCCCGTCACCTGCGAAACAACTGCGCACGCCAGCACGGCACCCGTGGCAAGGACATCGTTCTTGGAATCCTGAGCCGTCGCATGCAGTGTCTCGGACTCGATACGGTCGCCGAGCTTTTGGTTGAGGGCCGCCATCCAGAGCTTTACGACCATCGAAAGCACTAGAACTGCCACCAGGGCAAGCGAGAACTCGACAGGTTCGGGGTGGATGACGCGCTCGACCGAGGACTTCACCAGCTCAACGCCAATCAGCAGCACGAGTGCCGCCACGACCAGACCCGAGAGATACTCGTAGCGACCGTGGCCGTAAGGATGCTCGGGGTCGGCCGGCTTGCTCGCCAGCTTAAAGCCCAGCACGCTCACGATATTCGAGCTGGCATCGGACAGGTTGTTCATGGCATCCGCAACAATCGAAACCGATCCCGAAACCACACCAATTGCACCCTTCGCAGCACAAAGCGCAACATTGGCGACAATACACACCATGCCCGCTAACGTGCCCACACGCGCACGATCGCCCTGTGCGCGCCCAACAATCCACTCGACCATCTACATCCGCCCCCACGGTACTACCTATATATCTATTGCTCAAACGGATTGTAGTGTAGCCACTTTGTCCTCAAGATACAAAAGGCCGCAGCCCACACGAGCCACGGCCTTGGAACACGACAAAGGGATCGTCCTTTTGTCGCACAGGTTTATGCGCTTACTTCAGCAGCGCTCGCCACTGTTTCGGGCGAATCGCCTCCGTCCCCCGTCGCCTGTCCCTTCGACGGCACCACGCCAAAGCAGTAGCTCAGCGCCGCAGACACCGCAAATGCCGTACCGCCGGCAGCGCAGCACCACAGCAGGTTCGGGATGCCGCCCGTGGCAAAGCCAATGACCATGAGGACATTCGTCATGCCGATGGTATAGGCCGTAACGTGGCCCACGGCCGCAACAAGGCCTCCGACGGCGCCGCCAATGGCCATGCACGTCAGGCACCTGCCATATTTAAAGCCGCAACCGTACAGCGCCGGCTCGCTTACGCCGCCAAGAACACCCGAGATTGAATAGCCCAGCATGAGCGTCTTCTCGTCCTTATCCGCAACGCGGAGCGACGCGCCGAAGGGCATGCCCCAAACGGCAAACGTTGCCATCGTCGCGGCGATCAGGATGCACGAATCCGTTCCCACACTCATAAACTGCGCATAGGCGAGCGATAGGACAACGTTGCTGACGCCCGCGATCTTAAGGAACTCCCAGCCCGCGGCAAGCCCCATGAGCGTGAACAGCGACACGATGCCACCGGAATTGCCAAGCATAAACATAAGCTGGCCCAACAGCATGCCCAAATAGCTGCCCGCCGGCGCCGTAATACACAGCGAAACCGGAACCATAACAAGCATGGTCGCAAACGGAACAAACGAAAACGCCACGGCCTTAGGGATAACGCGCTGAAAGAAACACTCCACTTGCCAAAGCACGGGTACCGAGATGAGAATCGGAATAACAGTCGTCGTGTAATCGTTGACCGGCGCGGGAAGCAGGCCATACACGGAAGTCATCGATGCCCCCGTCGTCGATGCGGCATCGACGAGCTTAAGCAGATCGGGCGCAATCAATACGCCGCCCAGCATCATGCCCAGCTGCTCCGAGCAACCGAGCTGGCGGGCGGCCGCCCAACCAAGATAAATGGGCAAAAAGTAGTAACCGGCGTTATAGAGCCAACTGTAGAACAGGCGATAGATATCGGAATCGGCAGACCACAGGCCCAGCATGCCTTCGCCCATAATGACGGCGACGGTGCGGAACAACGCCGCGCAGACAATAAACGGCAGCGCCGACATTATGCTTTTGGACAGATAATCCACCACAGCCATGGCGTTTGATGAGACCGTCGTTGTAAACGAGGTGTTAGAAACTTGTGACACAGGAACCCTTTCCCAATGTGACATGCGGACTGTCCCTTTGTCACATCGTGCGATACTGACCGATTGCGCGGTACTTTTCGTAGCGGAGGTTTGTGAGGGTCGCGTCGTCGAGCCGCCCAAGCGTATCGAAGGCATCAAATGCCGAGGACATGACGGCGCCGGCGATCTCCTCATGCGACAGACCCCTATCGTCAACAATGCCGTCGATGATACCGAGCGCCAACAGATCGGGAGCCGTGAGCTTAAGCGCCTCGGCGGCCTCATTCGCGCGCTCGGTATCCTTCCACAGAATCGACGCACAGGCCTCGGGGCTCACGACCGAATAGGCCGAGCTCGAGAGCATCAGGATGCGGTCGGCCACGGACAGCGCCAGCGCGCCACCAGAGCCGCCCTCGCCTGTTACCACCGAGACAATCGGCGTCTTAAGGCCGCTCATCTCCATGAGATTCTGGGCGATAGCCTCGCCCTGACCGCGTTCCTCGGCACCGATGCCGCAAAACGCGCCCGAAGTATCGACCAGGCACAGAACCGGCCGACCAAACTTTTCGGCTTGGCGCATCAGGCGACGCGCTTTACGGTAGCCCTCGGGATGCGCCATGCCAAAGTTGCGGCGCATACGCTCTTTGGTCGTGGTGCCGCGCTCGATGGCGATGACCGTTACGGGGCGCCCGTCCTTCCAGCCAATGCCAGCCACCACAGCGGCGTCGTCGCCAAAGTAACGGTCGCCGTGCAGCTCCACAAATCCATCCAGGCCCAGCGAGATCACCTCGCCCGCCGTGGCGCGATCTGCCGAGCGGGTCTGCTTGACAATCTCGAGCGCGGTTTTTGGCGCCGCCGCGCGCTTGAGCAAGTGCCCCAGCTTTTTGCCGCGGCGACCCGTATGCACGATCTCATGCGGTGCCCCCAAGCCGGGCGCGTGCCCTTCGTGCAGCGCCAGCAGCTCGCCTACCGTGAGCGCAATCTCGCCGCGCGGAACAACGGCATCGCAAAAGCCGTGCTCCAGCAAAAACTCGGAGCGCTGGAATCCCTTGGGCAGGCGCTTGTGCATGTTCTGCTCGATCACGCGCGGGCCGGCAAATGCCGTCAGGGCATCGGGCTCGGCCAGGATAATGTCGCCCTCCATGGCGAAGCTCGCGGTTACGCCTCCGGTCGTGGGGTCGGTGAGCACCGTGATATACAGGCCGCCCGCCTCGCTGTGGCGCCTAACCGCCGCAGAAATCTTGGCCATCTGCATAAGCGATGTCACGCCCTCTTGCATGCGCGCACCGCCCGAAACGGTAAAGCCGACAACTGGCAATCCCAGCTCGGTCGCACGCTCAAATGTGCGACAGATCTTCTCGCCCACCACGGAACCCATCGAGCCCATCATAAAGTTGGCGTCCATAAAGAAGAACGCGGTATCGCAACCGCAGATTTTGCCCCTGCCGCACACAACGGCGTCGCGCTCGCCCGAACGCTCGCTCACGCTCTTGAGCTTGTCGGCATAGCCGGGAAACGAGAGGAAATCCTCCGACGCCAGATTAGCATCCCATTCCTCAAACGTGCCCTCGTCGACCGTCATGCGCATGCGCGTGCGACCGCTCACGCGGAAGTGTTTGCCGCAACGAGGGCAGACCTCGAGGTTGTCGTGTAGGCGTGCCTCATCGATCACACGGCGGCACTCCGGGCACTTGATAAACACGTGGCGCGCGGGAAACTCGGCGCACGACTCGGTTATCGGCCCCTCAAGGACATTGACCGTCTTCGCTTTTCTATTCATCAGCATAGAGATGCCCCATCAGATCGGTGTGATACATGCCCGACAAGAACTCGTCGTTTGCCAGCACGTCGAGCTGAAGCTCGCTGTTTTCGCTCACGCCCTCAATCACGAGCTCGCCCAGGGCCGAGCGCATCTTACGAATAGCGCCGTCACGCGTGGGCGCACACACGATGAGCTTGCCGAGCATAGAGTCGTAGTACGGCGGAACTTTCGCACCGGTAAACATGGCGGAATCCCAGCGTACGCGCGGACCGCCCGGCACACGCAACGCGGTGACCGTTCCGCAGGACGGCAGAAAGTCCGGCGTTTCGGCATTGATGCGGCACTCCATGGCGTGGTTGCGGACCGGCATGTCCTCCTGCTCAAAGGGCAGAGGCTGGCCGGCTGCCACGCGCAGCTGCCACTTGACCAAGTCGGTATCGGTCACAAACTCTGTAACCGGATGCTCCACCTGCAAGCGCGTGTTCATTTCCATAAAGTAGAAATTGCCGTCGTCCGAATACAGAAACTCGATGGTACCGGCTCCTTCGTAGCCGACGGCACGAGCCAGGTCACGCGCTGCCTTGTGCATGCGAGCACGAATGTCGTTGTGTCCGTCGAGGCACGGCGCGGGACTCTCTTCGATCAGCTTTTGGTTGCGACGCTGCACCGAGCACTCGCGCTCGCCGAGCGAAAATACATGGCCCTGCTTATCGGCCATAATCTGCACCTCAACGTGGTGCGCCGGCGCGACGAACTTCTCCATGTAGCACTCGCCGTCGCCAAAAACGGCCTCGCCCTCGGCACGCGCCTCGATGAACGCCTTTGCCGCATCTTCCACGCGCTCGACCTTGCGAATGCCGCGACCGCCACCGCCCGCGCGCGCCTTAATGAGCACGGGACAGCCAATGCGCTCGGCCTCGGCCGTCGCCTCCTCGGGACTTTTGAGCAAATCGCAGCCCGGCACGATGGGCACGCCCGCCGCGGCAGCCGTTCGGCGTGCGGCGTCCTTGTCGCCCATGCTGTCGATCACCTCGGCCGAAGGACCGACAAAAGCCAGGCCATACTTGTCGCAGTCGCGTACAAAGCTCGCCTTCTCGGAAAAGAAGCCGTACCCAGGATGGATCGCCTTTGCGCCCGACTTTACGGCACAGGTGAGCACGGCATCGTCGTTGAGGTAGCTCTCGGCAAGACGCGGGCCGCCGATGCAATACGCCTCGTCGGCAAGTTGCACGTGCAGCGCGTCCGCATCGGCCGTGGAATAAACGGCGACGGTCTTGATGCCCATATCGCGGCACGCGCGGATAACACGGACCGCGACTTCGCCGCGATTGGCGATGAGCACTTTGTCGAACATGAAGCCTTCCTTAACTTTCGTGCATGAGTGCAAAAGACATATCGGCGCGGCAGCAAACCTCACCGTTGACGCTCGCAGTACCCGTCGCAAAGCGGAACGGCCCGCGCGCACGCGTGATGGTGCACACCAGATCCACCGTGTCGCCCGGGCGCACCGGACGCTTAAAGCGCACCTTGTCCAGACTCGTGTAGAACGGCGTCGCGCCGCGCGCCTCCTCATCGCCCATCAGTAGCACGCAACAGTTTTGGGCGAGCATCTCGCACTGAATCACGCCGGGGACCACCGGGTTTCCCGGAAAATGCCCCTGCAAAAAGTACTCGTCGCCCGTGATCGTGATCTTGCCGTGGGCCTCGTCGCCCACCAGCTCGGCCTCGTCGAGCAAAAGCATCGGCTCGCGATGCGGCAACAGCTTCTTGAGCTCTTCTTTGTTCATGGACATCACCTATCCGATCCTCATGAGGCAGCTGCCAAACTCCACGAGGTCGCCGTCGGCCACGCAGATCTCGAGCACCTCGCCGTCTGCCTCGGCCGTCACCTCGTTGAGAACCTTCATGGCCTCGATGATGCAGAGGGTCTCGCCGGCCTTGACCTTAGAGCCCACGTGCACAAACGGCTCGTCGCCCGGCGCCGGGGCAGCATAGAAAACGCCGACCATGGGAGCGGTCACCTCGGTGCCCTTGGGCTCCGGTGCGGCGGCAGGCGCCTGCGCGGCGGGCTCCGGTGCGGCGGCAGGCACGGCGACAGGAGCCACCGCCGGAGCAGTCACGGCACCCGGCATAGGCATGGGCACGGCAACCGGCTGTGCGGCGCTCGCGCGCTCGAGTTCGACCGCGGTGCCATCGGGCTCCTCAACGCGTACGCGCGTGAGGCCGCGGTCCTCCATAACATCGGCTATCTCGGCAAGTCTTTTGGAATCCATGCTCTAGCTCCTCGTATATCTACGCAGCGCGATGGCGGCGTTGTGTCCGCCAAAGCCCAGGTTGGTCGAAAGCGCCCAGGTAAGGTCGGCGCGAACCGCGCGATTGGGCGTGTAGTCAAGATCGCAGGCGGGATCGGGCGTGTGGTAGTTAATGGTCGGCGGCACCACGCCTTGTTCGAGCGCCATGGCGCAGGCCATGACCTCGATGGCGCCCGTGGCACCGATCATGTGGCCGGTCATCGACTTTGTCGACGAGACGTGCGCGGCGCGCGCCGCGTCCTCGCCGAGTGCACGCTTAATGCCCGCCGTCTCGGACGAATCGTTGAGCTTGGTAGATGTGCCGTGGGCATTGATGTAGAGACCCTCGGAAGGCTTGACGTCGCCCTCGGTCACCGCCAGCGATATCGCGCGGGCAATGCCGGCAGCCTCGGGATCAGGGCTCGTGATGTGATAGGCATCATCGGTGTTGCCGTAGCCCACGACCTCGGCATAAATGTGCGCACCGCGCGCCTGCGCATGTTCCATGCTCTCGAGCACGAGCACGCAGGCGCCCTCGCCCATCACAAAGCCGTCGCGGTCTGCATCGAACGGACGGCAGGCCGTCGCGGGATCGGGGTTGGTGGTCAATGCGCGGCAGGACGTAAAGCCCGCAACGGCATCGGGGATAATTGCGGCCTCGGCGCCGCCCGCGAGGATCGCGTCGGCATAGCCGTGCTTGATGGCGCGGAACGCCTCGCCCACCGCATGGGCCGAGGTTGCGCACGCGGTCACCACGGGCAGGGTCGGGCCCTTTGCCTTGTGGCGGATTGCGATATTGCCCGATGCCATGTTGGGGATCATCATCGCGATCATATAGGGCGATGCGCGGCGGGGCCCCCGATCGGCGATCGTGTGGACGTTGTCGACGAGCGTCTGCATGCCGCCCACGCCCGACCCCACGTAGACGCCCAGGCGCTCGCGATCGATGGCGCCTTCGACATCAAAGCCCGCATCGTGCATTGCCTCGTCCGAAGCCGCCATCGCAAACTGAACGCAGAGGTCCAGATGCTTGGCGTCACGCTTGCCAAAGTACTCGTTGCCGTCAAAGCCCTTGACCTCGGCCGCCACCTTGACGGCAAACGCATCGGTATCGAAGTGCGTGATCGGGCCGATGCCGCACGTGCCGGCGCACATGGCCGCCCAGGTGGCAAGCGCGGTGTTGCCGAGCGGCGACACGGCACCGATGCCGGTGATTGCAACTCTCTGTTCCATCATGGTCTCCTCATCCAAGCCGTTCTTCGGCCCTGATTTCTACATCGCCATTCCGCCGTCGACGCGTATGACTTCGCCCGTAATGTAGGCAGCCGCATCGCTCGCTAAAAAGCGCACCACGCCGGCCACCTCCTCGGGGCACGCCATGCGCTTAAGGGGAATCTGGTCCTCGGTGGCCGCACGCACCTTCTCAGAGAGCTTTGCCGTCATATCGGTCTCGACAAACCCGGGGGCGACCGCGTTCACTCGTACGCCGCGGGGCGCAAGCTCGCGCGCTACCGCCTTGGTCAGGCCGATCACGCCCGCCTTAGAGGCAGCGTAGTTGGCCTGCCCGGCATTGCCCATCAGGCCCACAACCGAGCTCATGTTGATGACGCAACCGCCGCGCTGGCGCATAAAGGTCTTGGTGAGCGCGCGCGTCGTGTTAAACGTTCCTTTAAGATTGACATCGAGCACGCGATCGAAGGCGTCATCGCCCATGCGCATGAGCAGGCCATCGCGGGTGATGCCAGCGTTGTTGACGAGCGCCCAAATGGAGCCAAAGTCGTTGAGGACCGCTTCCACGCACGCGTTGACGGCAGCGGGGTCGGCCACGTCACATTGATATGAGCACGCCGTGGCGCCAGCCGCCTCGCAGGCGTCGCACGTCTCGCGCGCCGCATCGACGCTGCCGGCATAGACGACGGCGATATCAAAGCCGTCCTCCGCCAGGCCCACGGCACAAGCGCGACCGATGCCGCGCGAGCCGCCCGTGACCAGTGCCACGCGACGTGAGTCGTTGCGCTCGAGCGCGCCGTTGTTCAAGTTGCCCATGTCATTCCTTTCGGGTTACAGCCCTGTGAACTATGCGAGCTCGTCGGCAATAGCTGCGACCTGCTCGACCGTTTCGCACGAATACACACGAACGTCGCTCAGCGTACGCTTGACCAAGCCCGACAGCGTTTTGCCGGGGCCGACCTCAATAAACGTGTCGATGCCTTGATCCTGCAGAGCATGCAGCGTGTCGACCCAGCGCACGGCATGACTCACCTGGTTGGCCAGCACCTCCGATGCCGTCTGGGGGTCCGCCGGATAGGGCGCCGCTGTCATATTTGCCAAAACAGGAATGAGCAACGGGGACGGCGCGTGACCGGCCTCAATATATGCGGCAAGGCCACAGGCCACCTCGGCCATATAGGGGCTATGAAATGCACCCGACACCGCGACCTTCATGGCGCGGCCGCCAGCCTCTTTTACTAGGACGTCGAGGGTCTGCAGCGCATCGGGCGCTCCGGCCACAACCGTCTGCTGGGGACTGTTGTAGTTGACCGGCCAGCAGTCCTCGCCGGCCTGCGCAGCCAGGTTCTCGACTTGCGCAGCATCAAGTTTGATGACGGCGCGCATGCCGCCGGGGTGACGCTCGGCCGCCGTGGCCATCAATGCCGCGCGCTCACACACGAGCTCAAAACCCGCTCGCGTATCGAATGCCCCCGCAAAGGTGAGTGCAGCGACCTCGCCCAGCGAGAATCCCGCACAGGCGGCAGGCACCACGCCGCGCTCGCGCAGGGCGACGGCGACAGCCAAGTCGTGCACGAACACGCAAGGCTGCGTGTTCTCGGTCTGCGAGAGCTCCTCCTTGGAGGCGCTCCGGCACTGCTCGCTCGTCCCCGGGCGCACCTCATCGGCAATGGCGAACACCTCGGCAGCCGCCGGCGATGTCTCGATCAAGTCGACGCCCATCGCGGGGTGCTGGGCACCCTGGCCGGCAAACAAAAACGCTACGCCACCCATGCGCACGCACCCTTCAGGACGTGCTCGGCGCCATCGACCAGGTCGTCAACGATTTCGCGTGCGCTCTGGCGCTCGTTGACCATGCCGGCAATCTGTCCACACAAAAACGAACCCTCTTCGTAGTTGCCGTCCTTGGCGGCCTTACGCAGCGCACCGGTTCCCATAGCACCGAGCTCCTCGGCACTCGCGCCGGAACCCTCGCTCTTGGCATAGGCGTTGGTGAAGGGGCTCTTGAGGGCGCGCACTGGATGTCCCGTCGAGCGACCGGTCGCACGCGTCGAAGTGTCGTTGGCCTTCAGGACCATCTCTTTGTACTGCTCCGAGACGGTGCACTCGTCTGCGACCAGAAAGCGCGTACCCACTTGCACGCCTTCGGCGCCCAGCATAAAGGCGGCCGCCACGCCGCGGCCGTCGGCAATACCGCCGGCGGCCACGACGGGAATGTCAACCGCATCGACGACCTGCGGCACCAGTGCCATCGTCGAGGTCTCGCCAATATGGCCGCCCGATTCGGTACCCTCGGCAACAACCGCCGTGGCTCCACGACGTGCCACGAGGCGCGCCAGCGCCACCGAGGCAACGACCGGGATGACCTTGATGCCCGCCTCGTTCCACGCCTTCATGTACTTGGCGGGATTGCCGGCGCCCGTCACGACGACCGGCACTCGCTCGTCAATCACGACCTGCGCGACCTCGTCGGCAAACGGGCTCATGAGCATGACGTTGACGCCAAAGGGCTTATCCGTCTTGGCGCGCAGCTCATGAATCTGGTCGCGAAGCCAGTTGGCGTCGGCGTTCATGGCCGCGATGATGCCTAAGCCACCCGCCTCGGACACTGCGGACGCCAGCGAGGCATCGGCAATCCAGGCCATACCGCCCTGGAACACGGGCTTTTCGATGCCGAGCAGATCGCAGAGAGGAGTCTTGAGCATCTCTACTTCTCCAATGCCGCCTCGACCGTATCGGCGAACTCGCCGACCGTCTTGGGGTTCTCCTCGGTATCGAGCTGGATGCCAAACTCGTCCTCGACGGCAACGAGGATCTCGACGGTGCCCAGGCTGTCGAGACCAATCTCCTCGAGCGTGGACTCGGGCTTCATCTCGACATCGTCAAGACCGGCGGTCTCGCGGATAACGTCGCAAACGCGCTCGAAGGTCTTCTGATCTGCCATGGTAGTTCTCCTTTGTTTGTGCCCTAGGGGCGTTTTTATTTCCTATGTGCGACTACTTCCAACGAAGCAGATAGCCACCTATATCCAGACCGGCGCCAAATCCAACCAAGGCGATGGTGTCGCCTGTGTGAAGTGCACCGGCGTTTGCCAGCCGGTCGAGGGCAAGCGGAATGCATGCGCTCGAAATGTTGCCGGTCTCGCGCAACGTGCGAACCACGCGCTCGTCCGGCACGCCCAGGCGCTTGACCGCCTGACTCAGGATTCGTTCGTTAGCCTGATGGAATACAAAATGATCGATGTCTTCGACCGAAATGCCCGCATCGCTCGCAAGCTTATGGACCGTGTCGCAGATGGCGTTGACGCCGAACTTGAACACGCGGCGACCATTCATGGACAGCACGCTCGCACTATCTGCGGAGTCCTTAAACGGCGAGGTGCCGACCAGACCGGGAACGCGCAACGTCTCGACGTCGGGCGCCGTCGAAAGCTCAACGGCAAGGGGGTTGTCTCCCCCAGCCCCTATCACTGCAGCGCCCGCGCCGTCGCCAAAGAGCACGCACGTGGCGCGGTCTGACCAGTCAAGGGCGCGCGTCATCTGCTCGGAGGCAACGACAAGCACATGCTTGGCTCGTCCTCGAGCGATATAGCCCTCGGCGACATCGAGCGCAAATACGAAGCCGGCACAAGCCGCCGAAACGTCGAAGGCTGGACATGTGGCACCCAGGCGCTCAGCAACGGCACACGCCTCGGCGGGAACAAGGTGGTCACCCGTCGTCGTCGAGCAGACGATCAGATCCAGCTGGCTCGCGTCGATTCCGGACACCTGGAGTGCCCGCTCGCTCGCCGCTACGGCAAGGTCGTCAAGTGACTCGGTGGTGCAGACGTGGCGGCTCTTGATACCTGTGCGAGTAAAAATCCACTCATCCGAGGTATCGAGGAACTCAGACAGCTCGTCATTGGAAACGCTGCGCTCAGGAAGCGCCGAGCCTGTTCCAAGAATCGTGAAACCCATCACTAACCTCCTTTGAGTTGTTGACGTGTTTACATCGACCAAGAGAGGATAACGCATTTCAGTCTTTGTTGACGTGTTAACATTAAATTGTCCAAATGCGACAAAGGCTTCACATTGTGTCTATCTCTCGACACCATTGCGTCATTCACTTATTCAATAAGGAGGTAGCAGCCGCTATGGATGCCCAATTAACGATTGTCGACGTAACCGGATCGACCAACGATGACCTGCTCGAGGCAGGAAAACAGGGTGCGCCGCACGGCACAGGACTTGCCGCCCGCGCGCAAACGGCAGGACGCGGCCGGCGCGGCCACAAGTGGGATTCAACCGCCGGCAACCTATTGCTTTCGATTGTCCTGCGTCCACGCGTTAATCCCGCAAAGTACTCTGGTCTTGCCGCCGTCAGCGGTCTAGCGGTGCTCGAGGCGCTCGAAAAGCAGGGTGTTGCAAACGAGATTGGCCTCAAATGGCCCAACGACCTGGTCGCGCGAGGACGCAAGCTCGGCGGCATTCTGGTCGAGGCCGCACGCGATAACGAAGGCAAACCTTTCGCCGTCTGCGGCATTGGCGTCAACGTAAACTACACGCCCCAAGAGGTGCCCGATGGCGGCCTGGCGGCAATTGGCCTCTCGGACCTCAACGAGAGCGTTCCCGCCGTCGACATGCTCCTCGATGAGGTTTATCACGCAGTTATAGACGCTGTAGATGCCTGGGCAGAACGCCTCAACGCCAAGGAAGAAGACGCCGGTCCGCTCGCGCCCGTCCGCGACGAATATATCGCTCACCTCAATTGGATCGGGGAGCACATTATCGCCCGCTCCCCCGCTGGAGACGAGCTGGCGCGAGGCATCTTTAAAACGGTCGATGGCTTTGGTCGCGCGTGCATCGAAACGAAAGACGGCTTGCGTTTCTTCCATTTTGAGGAGGCGTCTTTGCGTCCCTTGAGCAAATAGGGCATCACAACCACCCTCTCGGCAGCCTTGCCCGGCGGTCCAAAACCATCATTCAAAACAAAAGGGCCCCGCTACCGTAACGGCAGCGGGGCCCTTTAAGCTATGAACGATATCGCTTAGAGCTTGATGTCGATGTCGACGCCAGCGGGGAGGTCGAGACGCATGAGCGAATCAACGGTGCCCGAGGTGGGGTCGAGGATGTCGATGAGGCGCTTGTGAGTGCGCATCTCGAACTGCTCACGGGAGTCCTTGTTCACGTGCGGCGAGCGGATAACCGTGTACAGGTTACGCTCGGTGGGCAGGGGGACAGGACCGGAAACGCGAGCGCCGGTCTTCTGAGCGGTCTCGACGATGAGCTTCGCGGACTGATCGACGACCTCGTGATCATAGCCCTTGAGGCGAATGCGGATCTTCTGGGTAGCCAACTTAAACCTCCAAAGAGTGCGAGAGATGTTCTCGCAGGATTACGTAACAGGGAGCTCGAACTTAGGCGTTCTTGCTCATGACCTCGTCCACGATGGACTTGGGCGCGGGCTCATAAGAGTCGAACTGCATCGTGTAGGATGCACGGCCCTGGGTCTGGGAGCGAAGGTCGGTAGCGTAACCGAACATCTCGCCCAGCGGCACCTTGGCACGGATGAGCTTGCTGTTCTTGCGATCCTCCATGCCCTCGATCTTGCCGCGGCGACCGGAAAGGTTGCCCATAACGTCGCCCATGTACTGCTCGGGGGTCTCGACCTCGACAGCCATGATCGGCTCGAGCAGCTGCGGATCGGACTTCTTGAGGGCGTCCTTGATAGCCATAGAACCGGCGATCTTAAAGGCGGCCTCGGAGGAGTCGACCTCGTGGTAAGAACCGTCGAACAGGGTGACCTTAACGTCGAGGACCGGGAAGCCGGCGATAACACCGGTGTTCAGGGCCTCCTGGATGCCCTTGTCGATGGACGGGATATACTCCTTGGGCACGACGCCGCCGACGATAGCGTTGACGAACTCGTAGCCGAAGCCCTCCTCCATCTTCTCGAGCTTGATGACGGCGTGACCGTACTGACCGCGACCACCGGACTGACGGACGAACTTGCCCTCAGCCTTCTCGACGTCGTGACCAGCGGTCTCGCGGTAGGCAACCTGGGGCTTACCAACGTTAGCGTCAACCTTGAACTCGCGGAGCAGACGGTCGACGATGATCTCGAGGTGCAGCTCGCCCATGCCGGCGATGATGGTCTGGCCGGTCTCGTGGTTGGTGGACACCTGGAAGGTCGGGTCCTCCTCGGCGAGCTTGGTCAGAGCCAGGGACATCTTGTCCTGCTCAGCCTTGGTCTTGGGCTCGATGGCAACGTCGATAACGGGCTTAGCGAACTCGATCTTCTCGAGGACGATCTCCTTGCCCTCTTCGCACAGGGTGTCACCGGTGGTGGAGTTCTTGAAGCCGACGCAAGCGACGATGTCGCCGGCGGCAGCGTCGTCACGGTCGATACGCTCGGCGGCGTTCATCTCGAGGATGCGGCCGAGGCGCTCGCGCTGACCGTTGGAAGCGTTGATCACGTAGGAGCCGGACTCGGCACGGCCGGAGTAAACGCGGACGTAGGTGAGCTTACCGACGAACGGGTCGGTCATGATCTTGAAGACCAGGCCGGAGAAGGGCTCGTCGAAGGAAGGATGACGCTCGATTTCCTCGCCGGTGTCCGGATCGGTACCGGTGACGGCCTCGACGTCGAGCGGGCTGGGCAGGTAGTCGACGACAGCGTCGAGCAGCTCCTGGACGCCCTTGTTCTTGTAGGCGGAGCCCACGAAGACAAGGTTGAGCTCGTTGGCCAGAACGCCCTTACGCAGAGCAGCCTTGAGCTCCTCGACGGTGAAGTCCTCCTCCATGAGGATCTTCTCCATGAGCTCGTCGTCAAAGCTGGCAGCAGCGTCGAGGAGCTCCTCGCGCTTGGTGGCAGCGATGTCAGCGAACTCAGCCGGGATCTCGTCCATCGGCTCGGGGTAGGTCATGCCCTTGTCGTCGGCCTTGAAGTCCCATGCGGTCATGGTGACGAGGTCGATGACGCCCCAGAAGTTGTCCTCGGCGCCCATCGGGACCTGAGCGGCCACGGCGTTGGCGTCGAGACGATCCTTCATGGTCTCGATAGCGTTGAAGAAGTCAGCGCCCACGCGGTCATACTTGTTGATGAAGGCGATGCGGGGGACGTTGAAGGTAGAAGCCTGACGCCAAACGGTCTCAGACTGGGGCTGAACGCCGGCAACGGCGTCGAAGACGGCGACAGCGCCATCGAGGACGCGCAGGCAGCGCTCGACCTCGGCGGTGAAGTCAACGTGGCCCGGGGTGTCGATGATCTGGATGCGGTAGTCGGTACCGTCCTTCTTCCAGAAGCACGTGGTAGCAGCGGAGGTAATGGTTACGCCGCGCTCCTGCTCCTGAACCATCCAGTCCATGGTGGCAGCGCCCTCATGGACCTCACCGATCTTGTGGGTCTTACCGGTGTAGTAAAGAATACGCTCGGTCGTGGTGGTCTTACCGGCATCGATGTGAGCCATGATGCCGATGTTACGGGTATCGGAAAGCTTGTACTTAGGCTTAGCCATGTTAGTTCCTTACCTTAACTTACCAACGATAGTGAGAGAACGCGCGGTTGGCCTCGGCCATCTTGAAGACGTCCTCACGCTTCTTGACGGAAGCGCCCAGGCCGTTGGAAGCGTCGAGGATCTCGTTGGCGAGACGCTCGGCCATGGTCTTCTCCTTGCGAGCGCGGGAGAAGTTGACGATCCAGCGGATACCCAGAGCGGTGGAACGACGGGAGTTGACCTCCATCGGGACCTGATAGGTAGCGCCACCGACACGCTTGGGCTTGACCTCGAGCGTGGGCTTGACGTTGTCCATAGCCTTCTTGAAGGTAGCGAGGGCGTCGCCACCCTCGGACTTCTCGGCAACGATCTCGAAAGCGGTGTAAACGATGCGCTCAGCGGTGGCCTTCTTGCCGTCAAGAAGGACCTTGTTGATGAGCTGAGTCACCAGGCGGTTGTTGTAAACGGCGTCAGGCTGAACCTCACGACGATTAGCTGCTGCACGACGCGGCATGTGAAATCTCCTTAAGTGTCTACCGTGCTGCGCTTAGGCGGCACACGGCGAAAGTATCAAAACGTTATCTGGCTTATTTGGCCTTGGGGCGCTTAGCACCGTACTTGGAACGGGCCTGCATACGGTTCTGGACCGGAGCAGCGTCGTAGGCGCCACGGATGACGTGATAACGGACACCAGGGAGGTCACGGACACGACCGCCGCGGACGAGCACGATGGAGTGCTCCTGCAGGTTGTGGCCCTCACCCGGGATGTAAGCAGTAACTTCGATGCCGTTGACGAGGCGAACACGGGCAACCTTACGAAGAGCCGAGTTCGGCTTCTTGGGGCTCGTGGTGAAGACGCGGGTGCACACGCCACGCTTCTGGGAGTTGTGCTGCAGAGCAGCGTTCTTGGACTTCTTGGGCACGGAACGACGGCCCTGGCGAACCAGCTGGTTAATAGTAGGCAAAGCGTACTCCTTCTCGAATGATTCCAGCTTTCTGTAAAGTGCAACGGCTTGAATCGAGGGGTCAGCATCCCCCTACGAAACACGCAGTTCGATAGGATACGTGCCGTTAGCTGTGCCGTCAACAGACCACGCCGCCGGGCGTATCCCAAAATAGCCATATTTCCGCAAAGCCTACACAAAAGGAATCCCCTTCTACGCGCGTGGGCGGATTCCCGGTCCGGGCGGCCCGCTGTTTAAGTTTGCTGCTCTACAGTCCTGCGCAAGACGGAAAGCACATTAAGTGCTTTC
>UQXC01000029.1 GCA_900544995.1 uncultured Collinsella sp.
CTCGGCGGCGCGTGCGGCCTCCTCGGCGGCAGCTGCCTGCTCCTCGGCCTGCTTGGCGGCCTCGACTTCCTGGGCGCGGGCCTCGATCACCGAGGCGAGCTGCTTGCGGACCATGGCGACATAAGCGTCCTCCAAGGTGGAGGAAGCGGACTTAGCGGGAATCTTCATATCGGCGAGATGACCCATCAGTTCCTTGGAGGTCATGCCGAACTCTTTGGCCAGGGTGGACACACGGACTTTTGCCATATGACTTCACCTACCCTTTCTGGCACCTTGGGTGCCTAGAGACTGAACGAGCGTGGGAGACGCGCCGGGACCCGCCCGGCGCGACCGCGCGCTAGATCAGGTCCTCCGCATCATCGAAGGCGTCGGTGTCGTGGACACCGCAGAAACGGGAGCCGGGACGAGCCTGGTTGCGGCACTGGATGCCGTCCTCGGACACATACTCGCAGCGGCGGACGTCCTCGTCCTCCTCGTCACCGATCAGGTCGGCGGCGGGCTCCTCGTGAACGGGAACGTTCTTGAGGATGTCGGCGGCAAGGGTCTCGGACTTGATGTCGATGTGCCAGCCGGTCAGGCGCGCGGCGAGGCGGGCGTTCTGGCCCTCCTTGCCGATGGCGAGGGACAGCTGGTCGTCGGGCACGATGACACCGGCGTAAGCCTTCTCCTCGTCGATGAGGACGCGGGTGACCTTGGCAGGCGAAAGGGCGTTGGCAACGTAGACGGCAGGATCGGCATCCCACAGGATGACGTCGACGCGCTCGCCACGGAGCTCGCCCACGACAGCGCGAACACGGCTGCCCTTGGGACCGACGCAGGCGCCCACGGGATCCAGACGGTCGTCGAGCGAGTGGACGGCGACCTTGGAGCGCTGGCCGGGCTCGCGGGCGATCGACTTGATCTGGACGGTGCCCTCATAGATCTCGGGCACCTCCTGCTCAAACAGACGACGCATGAGCTCGGGGTGGGTACGGGAGATGACAATCGGCGGACGGCTGTGCTCGCCACGAACCGGCTGCAGGTTGGAGTTGGGGTCGCGAACGTCGATGATCACGGCCTTGATGTGCTGGTTGTGCAGGTAGCGCTCGCCCATCGGACGCTCGTTGCGCTCGTTCTCGTAACGACGCTGATCGAAGTGCGGCAGCTCGGCCTCGACGCCCTCGCGAATCTTGACGATCGTGAAGTCGGGCGTGGACTGCAGCACGGTACCGCTGATGAGGTCACCGATGCGGCCGGAGAACTCCTCGTAGATCTGCTCGCGGGCGGAGTTGCGCACGATGGCGTTGATCTCGGCCTTGGCGTGCTGGGCGGCGATGCGGCTCGTGTTCTTGGGGGTAACGTCGATCTCCTCGAACTCGGTGAAGTTGCCCTCCTCGTCCATGGAATCGTCAATCGGCTCCAGACGGTAGACGTAGATCTTGCCGGTGGTGCGGTCGATGGTCACCTTGGCGCCCCACTCAAGATGCAGGATCTCGGCATAGCTCTTGGCGAGCGACTGCTCCAGGCGGTCGATCAGGTAGAGCTGGTCGATGTGCTTCTCCTGGCAAAGCTCCATCAGGGCGGACATCATGTCGGATGCTGCCATCTTACTTTCCTTCCTTCGCGGGCTTGAAGTCGTAGGTGGGCTTCAACTTGCACTTTTTAACATCAGAGAAATCGAGGGTAACGGACTCGCCGTCCTCGAGCTCGAGGGTCACGTTCGCCTCGGTGGCGGCGGCAATCTTGCCGGCGTACTTGCGACGGCCCTCGGTGGCGGTGGAGGTGAGCTCGCAGTTCTCGCCCACAAAGCGGGCAAAGTCGCACGGGCGGCGCAGCGGGCGCGCCATACCCGGGCTCGACACCTCGAGCGTATAGCTCGAAGAGATGGGGTCGAGCTCCTCAATCACATCGCCGACCCACTTGGTGTTGGCCGTGACGTCGTTGAGCGAAAGACTCTGACCCTCGGCACCCTCGATACGCACGCGCACGCAGGGGGCCTTGGTGGCACCCACGAGCTCGACGTCGACGATGTCGATATCGTGCTGGGGAGCGACGGCCTCGAGCGCGTCGATAATCGCCTGCTCGGTCTTGGTCTTGACCATTGCGGCACCTCCATCCATACAAAAAAGAAGCGGGGCCGAAACCCCACTTCTTTCAATTACAACTTCATTTGCAAGCAAACTATACCAATAGCTGCGGAAACGTGCAAGCACAGTACGAATCTGCAGGTCAGCGTGCGCACAGCTTCTCCACAAGAATAGGACAATTGGACTAAAGATTCCATGAGGCAACGGGCAACGTCTACTTTAGGGACCTGGTTCACATTCCGTAAAAGACAGGACTAGGCACTGTGGCAAACAGATATATAAGACGAGGGACGACCCATCCGGACCGTCCCTCGTCTTTTATGCGTCAGCTAAGCGCGCAGCGCTTACTTGACCACCAGGTTGACCAGCTTGCCGGGCACGCAGATGGCCTTGACGACCGTCTTGCCCTCGAGCCACTTGGCGACGGCGGCCTCGGCGGCAGCCTGCATATCCTCATTAGAGGCATCGCGAGCAACGTCGACACGACCGCGGACCTTACCGAGCACCTGGACGACGATCTGCACCGTGTCCTCAACGGACTCGGCCAGGTCGAACTCGGGCCAGGCGGCGGTGTAGGCGTTGCCCTCACAGCCGAGCGCCTCGTGCCACAGTTCGTCGGCCCAGAACGGGCAGATGGGAGCAAGGACGCTCACGATGTCCTTAGCCACGCCATAGCACAGCGCCTTGTCACGGGAAGCGCCCTCAGTGGCATTGAGGTAAGCGCTCGCCGCGTTGACGAGCTCCATGACAGCCGAGATCGCGGTGTTGAACTGGCCGCGATCGAAGTCCTCGGTGCACTTGGCGATGGTGCGGTGACGCTCGCGATAGAGCTTCATCGCAACCTCGTCGAGCGCGGACTTGTCGAAGGCCACGTTGGCGTCGCCGGACTGGACGAGCTGCCAAACGATACGCCAGGCGCGCTTGATGAAGCGGTTGGCGCCCTCGACGGCCTTGGGATCCCAGTCGAAGTCCTTCTCGGGCGGGGCGATAAACAGGATCGCCAAACGCATGGTGTCGGCGCCGTAGGGCTCGATGACCGAGCTCGGGGGCACGACATTGCCCTTGGACTTGGACATGGTGTCGCCGTTCTCGTCCTTGACCATGCCCTGGCACAGCAGGTTAGTGAAGGGCTCGTCCACGCTCAGCAGGCCCAGGTCGCGCAGCGCCTTGGTAAAGAAGCGGCTGTAGAGCAGGTGCAGAATGGCGTGCTCGATGCCGCCGATGTAGTTATCGACGGGCATCCAACGGTCGGCGGCCTCGCGGGAGAAGGGCAGCTCGGTGTTGTGCGGATCGGTATAGCGCAGGTAATACCAGCTGGAGCAGGTGAAGGTGTCCATGGTATCGGTCTCGCGCTTGGCCGGGCGACCGCAGACCGGGCAGGTGGTCTCGTAGAACTCCTTGCACTCGGCGAGGGTCTCGCCGGCGCCCAAGTCCAGGTTCTCGGGCAGCGTCACCGGCAGCTGATCCTCGGGCACGGGCACGATACCGCAGTGCTCGCAGTGGATAGCCGGGATGGGGTTGCCCCAATAGCGCTGGCGGCTGATGAGCCAGTCGCGCAGACGGAACTCGACCTTGCGACGGCCGCAGCCCATGGCCTCGAGGTCGGCCACGATGGCAGCCTCGCCCTCGGAGTGCTTACCGCCGCGCATGCCGGTGTACTTGCCGGACTGGACGAGCGTGCCCTCGGCAGCGTGGGCGCAATCCCAGTCGACGGTCTCGGCATGGAAGGTATCGATGGTCTCGCCGCTGGCCTCGACGGCAGCGCGATCGTCATCGTCCAGGATGATCGGCACGATCGGCAGGTCGTACTTGCGGGCAAACTCAAAGTCGCGCTGGTCGCCACAGGGAACGGCCATGACGGCACCGGTACCGTAGTCGGCAACGACATAATCGGCAACCCACACGGGGACCTTCTCGCCGTTGACGGGGTTTACCACATAGCGGCCCGTGAAGGCACCATGCTTCTCGAGGGTGCCCTGGGCACGCTCGACGGCAGAGATATGCTTGGAGTCCTCGACGATCTTGGTGACGGCCTCCTCGTACTCCGTGCCCTCGACGAGCTCGTGCAGGCCGGCGTACTCGGGAGCCAGAACAAAGAAGGAGACGCCAAAAAGGGTATCGGCACGCGTGGTGAAGACGGTAATCTTGCCCTCGTCGCCCTCGATGGGCTCGCCATCCTGGTCGCACAGGGTAAAGTCGACCTCGGCGCCCTCGGAGCGACCGATCCAGTTGGCCTGCATCTGCTTGACGCGCTCGGGCCAGCCGGGGAGCTTCTCCAGGTCGTCGAGCAGCTCCTGGGAGTACTCGGTGATCTTGAAGTACCACTGCTCAAGGTCGCGCTTCTCGGGCTCGGTGCCGCAGCGCCAGCACTTACCCTCGGTGACCTGCTCGTTGGCCAGAACGGTCTTGCAGTTAGGACACCAGTTGACCGGGTTCTTCTTGCGGTAGACCAGGCCCTTTTCCCACAGCTTCTCAAAGATCCACTGACCCCAGCGGTAGTAGTCGGGGCTGCAGGTCTTGACCATGCGATCCAGATCGTAGGAGAAGCCCATGCGCTTCATCGTGGCGAGCGCCTGGTCCATGTTCTTATACGTCCAGGCGGCAGCCTGCGTGTTGTGCTTGATGGCGGCGTTCTCGGCAGGCAGGCCAAAGGCGTCAAAGCCGATGGGGTGCAGCACGTCGTAGCCGCGCATGCGGGCCTGACGGGCCATGGCATCGCCGATAGTGTAGTTGCGCGCGTGGCCCATGTGCAGGTCGCCCGACGGATACGGGAACATCTCGAGCACATACTTCTTGGGCTTACTGTCGTCGGTGTCGACGGCAAAGAGGTTGGAGTCCTCCCAGGCCTTCATCCACCGGGACTCAATGGCCTGCGCGTCGTAGGCAGGGATCTCGTCCTTATGATCTGTGCAATCGCACATATCAGCTCCTTTAATCTTAGCTGGGGTCGGTCGGCTTAGCTTTATTCGCTACTGCGGACAGTCCTGCGCAAGACGAAGAGCACATTAAGTGCTCTTCTTTGCGTGCGGAACTTGTAGCGAACAAAGCTAAGCCGACCGACCCTAAGGTTAACTTGACTGATGATAGCAAATACGACAAGCGAGATGCCTGCGACTTGCAGGCATCTCGCTTTATCTAAATAACGTGGTTGGGAATCAACCTTTGTTTGAAACTCGTTCTAGCACGAACGGGTTTTCCAGGTGCCGCAGATTGCCGTGAAAGAGGAGCGCCGCGTACTTAGGTACGCAAGCGACGGTTTGAACGGCAAGGTGCGGTGCTTGGGAAAGCCGCTTAGCGGTAGCTGACGCTTTGCTGGGAGTCCTTGACGACTACGTCGTGGGCGCCGCCTTCGACGATGGAGGTGGAGCTTACCAGGGTCAGGCGTGCCTTTTCCTGGAGCTCGGGGATCGAGAGGGCACCGCAGTTGCACATCGTGGACTTGACCTTGTAGAGCGTGCCGCCCACGCCGTCCTTGAGGGAACCGGCGTAAGGAACGTAGGAGTCGACGCCCTCGACGAAGCTGAGCTTCGCGGCGCCGCCCAGGTCGTAGCGCTGCCAGTTGCGGGCACGCGCAGAACCCTCGCCCCAGTACTCCTTCATGTACTGGCCATTGACGTTGACGCGCTCGGTCGGACTCTCGTCGAAGCGGGCGAAGTAGCGACCCAGCATCATGAAGTCGGCACCCATAGCAAGGGCGAGCGTCATGTGGTAGTCGTAGACGATACCGCCGTCGGAGCACACGGGCACGTAAACACCGGTCTCCTCGTAGTACTCGTCGCGAGCGCGGCAGACATCGATCAGCGCGGTAGCCTGGCCACGGCCGATACCCTTGGTCTCGCGGGTAATGCAGATGGAACCGCCGCCGATACCGACCTTGATGAAGTCGGCACCGCAGTCGGCCAGGAAGCGGAAGCCCTCGGCGTCGACGACGTTACCGGCGCCGACCTTGACGTCCTCGCCGTAGTTGGCGCGAATCCACTCGATGGTGCGCTTCTGCCACTCGCTGAAGCCCTCGGAGGAATCGATGCACAGGACATCGGCGCCGGCCTCGATGAGCAGCGGCACGCGCTCGGCATAGTCGCGGGTGTTGATACCGGCGCCGACCATGTAGCGCTTGTCGTTATCGAGCAGCTCGTTGGGGTTGGTCTTGTGGCTATCGTAGTCCTTGCGGAAGACGATGCCCATGAGGTGATCGTTATCGTCGACGATGGGCAGGGCGTTGAGCTTGTTGTCCCAGATGACGTCGTTAGCGACCTTGAGGCTGATGTTCTTGTCGCCCACGATGAGCTGCTCACGCGGGGTCATGAACTCGGAGACCTTCGTCTGGTGGTCATCGCGGCTGGGGCGATAGTCACGGCTGGTGACGATGCCCAGGAGCTTACCCTTGGGAGTGCCGTCGTCGGTAACCGGCATGGTGGAGTGACCGGTCTTCTCCTTGAGCTCGATGACCTGCTCCATAGTCATGTCGGGGGTCAGGGTGGAATCGGACTGAACGAAGCCGGCCTTGTGATCCTTGACGGCCTTGACCATAGCGGCCTCGGACTCGGCGCTCTGGGAACCGTAAATGAAGGACAGGCCGCCCTCGGTAGCAAGCGCGACACCCATGTCGACGCCCGAGACGGACTGCATGATGGCGGAAACCATGGGGATGTTCAGGGTGATTGCCGGCTTCTCGCCGCGCTTGAAGCGGGTCAGCGGCGTCTTAAGAGAGACGTTGTTGGGGATGCACTGCGAGGACGAGTAACCAGGGACCAGCAGATACTCCGAAAACGTGTGGGACTCACCGGGAAAGAACGTAGCCATGTTTCTCCTTTTTCCATGCGACCGGTCGGCTGCAGGCCTCGTAGGACCCAGCCCAACCTTGGGCGCCCAATACTGGGGAAATATCTTAACGCACTTTGACTGCTACAATGCATGTTTTAAGAAGAGCACACGAGGGTTTGACGCAGGCTTTGCGTTTGCCCAGCAAACACTTTAGCGGGGAGACGTGGAGCACATGGAGTACAAGACGACGGCAATGTTGGTCATTCAAGCGTGCGACAAGGATCTGCCGGGTGTGTTCGGCCACGGCTGCGTCTTGCTGCTACAGGGTATTGCCCGCGAGCACTCGCTCAACCGCGCCGCCAAGAGCATGGGCATGGCGTATTCCAAGGCATGGCGCATTGTGAACGAGGCCGAAGGTCAGCTGGGCTGCAAGCTCATCGAGCGCGACGGCGCCCGCGGATCCACCCTCACCCCCGCCGGCGAGCGAGCCATAGCGGTCTACGAAGAGCTGCAGGCCGACATTAACAACGTCATCGCCACCAAAGCCAACGCCCTCATCGCCAGCATCAAAGAGTAGCCAATTTACGAAGGGCGTTGTCCAGGGTGGACGCTACAACCAAGGGGTCGTCGGTGCCGGCGAAGAGGCGGATGGTGCTCCCCTGCTTGCCGCGTGGGGCCGAAAGGCGCGTCGTTGCGCCGCCGGCGGGCGATGTGCGAAACTCCCCGGGCAAAGCATCGAACAGCTCGCGCGCACTACGCTCGATAAGGTCAAATTCAACTGCCGGACCAAAGCCGTGCTCGAGGATTCCCGTTGCAACCGCATGATCGGGATGCGAGCTCAGCCCGGGATAGCGCACGTTGCACACCATCTCGTTGGCGGCCAGATACTCGGCCAGCGCACGGGCGCGGTCGAAATGCGCCTGCATGCGGACATCGAGCGAGTCCAGCCCGCGCTCCAGCACACCGGCCTCGTCAGCAGGCATATCAAGCTTGGCCAAGCCACAGCCCTCGAGCAGGGCATGCGCGCACTCAGCCGCGGCATCCACGCGATGGCGCTTGAGCTGCGAGCGCGCGGCCGATACGGCAACCAACTTGCGCGGAGCATCACCGGCGCATACACGATCGAGCGCCTCAAGCGACAGCGCAGCACCCAGCCGCAGCGGATCGCAGCCAAAAGCCGACGCCACGGTGTTGTCCACAACAAGCAGCGCGCGGGCCTCACGAGCCGCGCGGCCAAGAGCGCGAAGGACGGGCACACGCAGGCCAAAGCCACCGATGGAGTTCACAAACCACCACAGGTGCGGCACCTCGGCATCAAACGAAGCGTCAAAGTCCTCGGACGCGGCGGTAAACGCCGCAACCGACGGCTCTCCAACGAGCACAACGTCGCAAGCATCAAAGCCGTGCGCAAACGCATCGGCAAAGTCATCCGCAAAGGCCACCAGACGGTCACCGGAACGCACAATACCCAGCAGCGACAGAGCCGCCGGCACATGCGGGGCCGCAACAAGACGCGCCTCGCGCGCACTGGACCTCAAAGCCCAGGCCTCTTCTAGCTGCTGTACATCCACACGGCACCGTCCCTTCATAAGCAAAAACCCACGATGCGGATGTTTCCCGCATCGTGGGCAACGGCTGCAGTATAGCGCCGATATGCGACGAAACACCTAGATGTTGAGCGTGTGATAGTTCACGCTCGCACCCGGAGCGTCAACGGTCACGCCATAGGCCTCGGGATAGATGCGCGTCGAGAACACGAGCGCGCCATCGTTCACAAACACCTCGACCGACGAGACATCGCCGACAATGCGCACGTTACGAACCTCGTCGACGGGCTCCCAGCGCACGGTACGACCGCAGCCGGCAGAAGCGCGACCCTCATCGGTAAATCGCATCTCAAAGCGCGAGGGCAGTTCGCCCTCGACGGGCATAAACGCCAGCTTCAGCTCGCTATCAACGGTCGCGGTAAACGCGCCGTCGACACCGTCGGCAACAACGTCAAAGCAGGTATCGCCGGCAACCTCCAACGAGCCCTCCCCCACACGCACCGAGGCATAATGGCGCTCGATCTCGCGCGCTGGCTGCTGCAGCACCACGCCGCCGGCACCGGCTGTAAGCTCACGCGGCACCGTCATGCAGTGCTGCCAGCCGCACGCCACGGTGGGCGCGTTGCCATAGGTCGGCTCATCGGGCATGCCCATCCAGCCGATCAGAATGTGGCGACCGTCCTCAGCCATGAACTCCTGCGGAGCATAGAAATCAAAACCGGCGTCCCACAGGCGGAACTCCCCCAGCTCATAGGCACCGTCACCACCGGTAATATCGCCCGTTACAGGCATGTAGCCAGCAGCGTATACGTTGCCGCGGTCCCAACGACCGCCCTCGAGCCCCTGGGGAGAGAAGGACAGGAACTTCGCCGGTACGCCGCCATCCGCCCCAAGCTCAAGGTATCCCGGGCACTCCCACATAAAGCCAAAACGCTCGGGCGTAGACACGCGGCTCTCGAGCTCCCAACTCAGCATATCGGCCGAGCCATACACCAGGATCTCACCCACATCGCGCCCGGCACCCTCGCCGTGCATGACGCAAAATCGACTATCGACATGCGGCCCGTCCACGCGACGACGCGCGCCCAGCACCATGTGGTAACGCCCATCATCATCGCGCCACACCTTGGGGTCACGCACGTGGCAGGTCAAATCCTCGGGATAATCCTCGGAAGCCAGCACCACGCGCTTTTGGCTGAACTCCCGACCGGCAAGGCCATCAACGCTCTCGACATAAACAGTATCGGCGCGGCGGCCGGTATTGACGTAGTCGTACGTGCCGTCCGCATCGGAAAGCTTAACGTTGCCTGTGTACAGTACGCGGATGCGGCCGTCCTCGGCAAGCGCGGAGCCCGAATACACGCCGTGGCAATCGAACGGCTCGTCGGGCAGCAGCGGAGCGCCAACGTAGTCCCACTTCATAAGGTCGCGACTCGTCGCATGACCCCAGACCTTAACGCCGCCCTCGACATCAAACGGCGCATACTGAAAATAGGCATGGAACACGCCGCCCGCCTGGCAAAGACCGTTGGGGTCGTTAAGCCAACCCGCCGGCGGCATAATATGGAAGTGCTGGCCATACACGCCATGACCGCACTCAGAGGCGGCGGCGTCAACAGCGGCAACCAACTTTGCAAGGTCGCGACCAAGTGCATTAGACATATCAAAGTCCTAACGGATCGAAAGTAACAAGGCACCAGAGATCGGCACCAGATACGGGAAACGCCCGCGAGCATACGACCCGCGGGCATCCCCTCAATCAAAAGCTCTTAGGCCTGCTCGGAAGCCTTGGGCTCGTCCTTGTACAGGACAAACGAGATAGCAAAGGAAACCAGCGCGGCGACCGCAAACATGATCGCGTACTGCACGGGCTGGGCCAGGCACAGCAGGATACCGAAGATACCGGTAACACCCGTGCCGGAGGCAGCCAGCGAAGTGAGCGCGCAGACCAGGGCACCGCAACCGCCGCCGATGCAGCCGGCGATGAAGGGCTTAAAGAAGCGCAGGTTCACACCAAAGATGGCAGGCTCGGTAATGCCCATGAAGGCGGACAGGGCCGAAGGAAGCGCCAGGCCCTTGATCTTGGCATCGCGGGTCTTAAAGGCAACGGCGAGCGCGGCACCACCCTGAGCGATGTTGGCGGCACTGGCGATGGGTAGCCAATAGGTCACGCCATACTGAGCGAGCTGGCCCAGATCGATGGCGGTGTACATCTGGTGGATACCGGTAACGACCGTGGGGGCATAGAATAGGCCGACGATAAAGGAACCGATGCCGAAGGGCAGGGTCAGCAGGGCCTGAATCAGACCGAGGATGGCGTTCTCAGCCCAGACAAAGATGGGGCCGACGGCAACGAGCGTCACGAGCACGGTCACGAACACGGAGACGAGAGGGGTCACAAAGAGGTCGAACATCTCGGGAACGATCTTGTGCAGGCGCTTCTCGAGGAAGGCCAGAATGGCGCAGGCGATGACGATGGGGATCACGTGGCCCTGATAGCCGACCCACTCAAAGCTGTACACGCCAGGAATGACGGTGACCATGGTCTGCACGCCCTCGGAGGCAACCGTATAGGCGCTCTGCAGCGAGGAGTTGATGAACGCACCGCCGACGACGGCGCCCAGATACGGGTTGGCGCCAAAGGCCTTAGCCGCGGAGTAGCCGATCAGGATCTGCAGAATACCAAAAGACGTGCCCGAGACCAGGTCGGCAATCTTATAAATAAAGTTATTGGTGTCGAGCGCGATAAAGCCGTTGGAGGCCATAAAGTTGAGGGCGCTCATAATGCCCAGCAGCAGGCCCGAAGCCACGATGGCGGGGATGATGGGGACAAAGACGTCGCCGAGCACCTTAATGGCACGCATAAAGATGTTCTGCTGCTGCGCCGCGGCCTCCTTGACCTCGGCCTTGGTGGCAGCCTCGACGCCGCTAAGCGCAATGAACTCGTCGTAGACCTTGTTGACGGTGCCGGTACCAAAAATAATCTGGAGCTGGCCCTGAGCCTCAAAGACGCCCTTGGCGCCGTCGATATTCTCGAGGGCCTCCTTGTCGACCTTGGCGTTATCGGCAATCACCAGGCGCAGACGCGTGGCGCAGTGTGCGGCCGAAACAACGTTGTCGGCGCCACCGATGTTGTCGAGCACCTCTTGGGCTGATTTACGGTAGTCCATGTCTTCCCTTTCCTCCAACGGGCGCATGTACACCCGACCATCTTTGACACTTAAACTGTAATCGTTTTCAGTCTCATATGTCTGTAATCGTTTTCACAGTAGGGTGAACGGTAGGAAAAAGCCGGCGAAAGGTAGTTTTAAAGCAAAAAGAGGCGGCTCAGAGGCAGGCAGACGTGCCCAAAGCCTAGACATTCATAAGCTGATGGCCGAGCTTGAGCGTCTTTAGACCACTCCCCCCCTCCACGCCATCGAGCGTGTTGAGCAACATATTGGTCGCCTCGACGCCACTGGTCAGGTAGCCATAATGCACGGTGGGAATGCCGCCCGTCAGCGCGCGCAAAAACGCGTTGTCGCCAAAACCGCTCACGCGGTGTATGCCCTCGCCCATACCGCGAACCTCATCGATGGCACGCAGCGCGCCCGCCGCCATGGTGTCGGTCGCGCAGGCGACAAACGAAACATCGGGAGCGACGGAAAGCAGCTCACGCGCCGCACCATAGCCCGAGTCGAGCGTAAACGAGCCCAGGCGAATCAAGGCGGCATCGAGCGGGTTACCCGCGGCGCGCAATCCGGCCTCAAAACCGCGACGGCGGTCATAACCGGCCGCGCGGTCCTCCTCGGTAACCCCAATGTAGGCGATCTTGCCGTCCACGCGGCCTGCAAGCGCATGGCCCAGCTCAAAAGCGGCCTCGTAATCGTCGTGATAGACGCACGCCGCGCCCTCGACATGTTGGCCGATCAACACAATGGGCACACGGCACGACTCAATCGCGCGACGGTGCTCGTCGGTGATCATGGTTGCCACCAGCACAATGCCATCGACCGGGTGGTTTTGGAATAAATCGAGGTATTCGAGCTCGCGATTGGGAACGTTATCGGTATTGGCAAGCAGCATCTGGTAGCCACGGCGACCGAGCACCTGGCCAATACCGGCGGTAATGCGGCTTACGGATTCCGAGTTAATCTTAGGTACGATGACACCGATGAGCTTGGTGGAACCGGTGCGCAGCGCGCGAGCCTGGCTGGATCGCACGTATCCGGTCAACTCGATTGCTTGCTTAATGCGCTCGGCCTTGTCCGCCGAGATATATCCACCGTTGAGGTAGCGCGAGACGGCGGCGCTCGAAACGCCCGCCAGCTCGGCCACATCTTTCATCTTTACCACGAGTACCCCCGTCGTTGAAATCGCTTACACAATGATACCCAACCCATACCGGCAAATTTAGCAAATGGGACGAGCCACATGGATCATTTCAACAGCCCAGGTCAAGCAAACGTCAGCGAGCGCGCAGCTGCCGTGGCGAGGTGCCGCGAAAGAGGAGCGACGCGTACTTCATGTACGCGAGCGACGGTTTGAGCGGCAGATCGCCCGGCAGATGCGTGCGCAGCGTCGAGCGGTCCGGCGTTTGTTAAAACGCCGGAACAAAGTTAGCCGTGGTATTCGCCGTTGTATTGGATTAACGTCAGGTCTTCCACGCCATCGAGTGCGCGGATGGAGTCAGCATAGGGCATATCCACACCGTCCGAGAAAACCTCGACGGCCATCTCGACCTTGTCGCCGCGCATGGTCTTGGACTTGACGGTGAACTTGGTGCGACCAAATGCACGCACGATGTCGTCGCCCGTGGTCTGGCCCGTGTAGTGGATGACCATCATGTACACGCGCGCCTTGTCCTGATGGCTCGCAAAGCCGGCGATCATCGCCACGATGACCACCGCCGTGAGCCCCACGAGCGCATACATGCCGGCGCCCGCCGTAATGCCCGTGGTGATGGCCCAGAACAGATACAGCAGGTCGAGCGGGTCCTTGACCGCCGTACGATAACGAACGATGGACAGAGCACCGACCATACCGAGCGAGATGACCACGTTCGTCGAGATCGCAAGCGTCACCATACACGTAAGCACGCACATGCCCACGAGCGTCACGGCAAAGCTGCGCGAGTACACCACGCCGGTAAAGAAGCGCTTGTACACGCAATAGATCAGGATGCCCATGGCGAGCGCCACGAGCAGCGACAGACCGATCTTGGCAGGGTCGACCTGGCCAAACGCCTCCAAGACGGAGTTCTTAAAAAAGTCCCTGGTGCTCATGGTCTAAATATCCCCTCGGTTCTCAAAATCCGATTCCCAGTAGTTAAAGCCGCGCAAGTAGGCGGTCTTTTCGTAGCACAGGCAGTACTTGGAGACTGCCGTGAGCTCGGCCGCGCCCGGCGGCACCATATCGCGCACCAACTGCGGGCAAAACTCCGTAAACTTGACCTCCATCACCAGCTTGCCGGGCTCCAGCACGGGCAGCGCGGGCAGCGTCGCGTCAAAGATATCGAAGCTTCCCACCGCGGCACGCACGTTCATGTCAAACGTAATGCGCACGGTGCCCTCATCCATCACCCACGGCTCGCGCTCGTAGTCCACAATGGTCCGCGGGCGCATCATGTTGCAGATGCACTCGATGTAGAACTCGCGACAGAGCGGATAGGGGCTCCTCAGCAAAAAGCCGTAGTCGCCAGCCAAAATCTGCTCAAACTCGCCGCGAGTAAGCGGCGCGTCCTCCTTGTGGATCCAGCTGCCGTACTTCTTTTTGCGCTCGAGCTTAATCACCTTGTCGCTGCCGTTATAGATGCGCACGCGATACTTTTTGCGCATGAGAATGCCGGCGTCTTTTTCCTCGTAGGCCGAGTTGCAGTAGTCGTCAAAATACAGGCTGCGAATGGTGTAACCACCCGCCCGCGCATGCTTGTCCAGTTTAAAAACCGGCGCCATGCGACAGGCAAGCGCGGCGTGCTCGCCCTCGTTAATGAGATATTTGAGCTCGTGGCGGTAACGCTCCTGCGTGGTACGCACAGGCGGAGCCGCCAAGCGCTCAAGCAGCGCGCTAGCCCTCCTCATACGTGTCCTCCACGACCTTACCGCCGTCTTGCACGTAAAAACACTTCATGCCGTAGTGCTTGCCGTCGTCAGTCACATAGTAGTCAAACGCATCTTGCGTAAAGCCGTCGGAGTTGGTGGCACGCACGCGCACAAAATACTGGCCGGCATCGGGCGCATCGCAGGTCACCTCGGGAAGCAGCACGTCCTCGGCCTTAAAGACAACGTCGCTTATGGCATAGTCGCGCGCAAGCTCTACAGTGTAGCGAATGTCGCGCGTCTTAAAGTCGTAGGACGCATCCCAGTTAATGCGCAGCTTACCGTTATCGATCTGCGGCACGCCGATGTAGAACGGCATGGGCTTTTTAAAACTCTCGCGAAAGCTCTTGTAGTTCTCCTCGATCTCGGAGGGAATCGCCGCGGCGATCTGCTCGTATTGGTCCTTGGTGACAGGCAGATTGTCGATATCGGGCGAAGCAAAGACCAGGGATTCAGTCACCTCGCGGTAGTGCTTGATCATCTTGGTCAGGCGCGTCTCGGTCAAATACGTACGCAGGTCCTTGACGGCGCGATCGAGCTCACCGCGGAACGCCTTGCTGCGCAGCGCACGATTGAATAGCACGTTGCCCCAGTAGTTGCTTACGCCGCGCTCCCAGCTCGCATAATCCGAGAACCCCGTCAGGCTCAGCTCAAGCTTACGCAGCATGCCGTCGTTATCCCAATCCAAGATGTACCAGACCTTGGAGTTAAGCGGGCTGTAGAGATAGCAGTTACGGTTCTGCGTATCGCAGTTGCCCGTCAGGATCTGAAACGCCAACCAATAGACCAGGTTCTCGGTATCAAAGTAGGTGTCGAGCACGTCATCGATCTTTTGCGATTCGTCGTTGAGCGCATCGAGCATCTCGATGAGCTTGGTGTGGTCCGTATCGCCCTTAATCTCGAGCATGCCTTCAAAGCTTGCCTGGTTGTAGTCGGGATCATCGGCAAGCTTAATGGTGTCCTCGTAGCGATGGAAATCAAAGCTGTTCACCTTGTACAGGTGCCCGCTCTTATCCAGGCCATGTGCCTTAAGCGCCGTCTTGTTGAGCTGCTCCACCTGCGTAAACAGGCCGTAGTCCTCAAAGGTATCGTTGGACTTTTCGGTCTGGTCGCACACCCACAGATGCACAAACTGCGTGCGCAGGCCCATCATCTGGGGAATCCCGCGGATAAGATCGTAGGCCATCTTGTTGCGAAAACGCATACCCTCGCCCATGTGCTTGTTGAGCGCAATCGCGCGCTGCTGGCGCCAGGTACCTTTTCCTTTTTTGAGCTCCACCTTGTAATTCTTTTGCGTGTAGGAGCTCGACGTCTGGCCACGCACCTGCACGGTAGCATTGGGCGCTTCCTCGCCATAGCCAACCTCGCCGGCCACCGGGCCGTCTTCGTCGCCCGGCTGCAGCAGGCCCATAACCTGATAGCGCGTCACGCCCATGTCGGCATAGTCATACACCGAGTACGTATTGATCTCTGCCCAGCTGTGGTCGGTGTTCTCGGAGCTGTTGCCGCGCGAGACCGTCAGGTACATGGTCACAATGCCCGAGTCGTCGTAAACCTCGTACAGCTCGTCCTTATCGCGCAGGTGCTTAGACTGGTCGGAGGCCTCGACCTTTTTAATCTTGTCCTGCTTTTTGACCTTTTTAGTCGAGGATTCGTCCTGAGACGAGCAGCCCGAAAGCAGCAGCGCGCCGGCAGCCGCCTCGATCAGGCAGCGGCGAGACATCAACTTATCGATCATCAGAACCTCCCCAATGTTTTTGGTACAGGCGAACCACCATACGTTCAAACGCACTGCGCGGCTCACCGCCCACGCGCTTGTCCTCGTAGCATTGCTCAACACGGTCGAGCACCCGGCCAAGTTCGGTAAACCAGCCCGTCTTGTCAGTAGCCACAATGGGCTGCTGGCTCAGGATACGATACGGCAAGTTGGCGGTATAGGTATCGAGTCGCAGCAGCGCCACGATAAAAAACACCGCCGCACCCAACAAAAAGCCAAAGCCGTAAAACTGCTGCGGCAAAAGCAACGACACCGCAGTCGCCAGCCCAGCCACACCGGCAAACAGACCCGAAGCCAGCACGGCCCCCTTATAGTCGGTAAAGTACAGCAAGATAAGCATCACCGTATTGCCCACGGCATACAGGGCATAGCCCACGCATAACGTGCGGAAATACCCGTGCATCAGGTTGTTAAAGCCCAACGGTAGGGCCGAGAGCACCGTGGTCTCGAGCGAGATGACCGCCGCCGTCACAAACAGTTGCTTGAGCGCACAAAACCGCAGTTCTCGGTTGAGCGTGGCAAGCATTTCCTCCTCGGCCACCACGATGTCGCCCACCACGCCACCGTCGTTGAACAGGCTGTAGTAGTCGCGGTAGCGCGGATAGAAATTGACCTCGACTGAGACCACAAAGTTGACGGACGTGACCAGGATCGTCAAAAACGCGATGAGAGCCGGCACATCGTGGTAGGGCGCACCATAAAACAAGCCCTTGACCTGCACGCCAATGGGACCGGCCCATATTATCACCAAGTGCGCAAAGAGGCCCAGGTTGGTAAACAAGCCCGTGAGCGCCAACGGCATAAACTGATCAAGCCACCGTAAATAGAGCCAGGGGCTGCGATCGCTCTGCGGAAAATACCGGTACAGCAGCACCACGTCCCAGGCGAGCATGACGCCGTAGCCCAGAGCAATTGACGCCAACAGGCCCTCGACCGGCGGCAGCCCCAGCACCAGCGCGGCCAGGGCGCACAGGCACGCCACGCCAATGGCAGCCGCAAAGCTGCATAGGATACCGCGGTAATCCTTGATGGCCGTGAGGTAACTCATGCCGTTCCAGTTGACTATCATAATGTTGAACAGCCACAGGCACAGCAGCCCCTGCAGCAGCGTGGCGCCCGAGAACAGCAAAAAGACGCCGTAGAGCACCGTGCCCGCAACGAGCATAATGGCGTTGGAGCCCCAAAACGAAGGTAGGATCTCATCCTCGCGCTCGGCAAAAAGCATATCGGCCAAAAAGCGCGTGACCGGCATAGAGAAAAAGCTTGTGAGCGTGAGCGACGCCAGCAGCGTATAGGTCACCATGCACACCAGCAGGTCTTGGTTGGCGCGTCCCACGCCCCACAGACCGCACAGCACCAAGATGCCCACCTGGAGCAGCACGCCCAACAGCATGGGGCCCGTGCACACAATGCCAGCGTAGCCATAGGCGCGCATCGTGGCAAACAGACCCTTGCGCCTAAACAGGCGCTTGAGCTCAAAACCGATTCCGGCCACCGGCTACTCCCCCTCTCTGGACAGGTCAAACGCACGCGCCGTCTCATCGTATAGCGCGCGATAGTTGGCGAGCATCTGCTCGTGCAAGAAGTACGTGGCAACGCGACGCTGCCCGCGCTCCCCCATCTCAATGCGACGAGCGCGGCTTGTGCACATGCGTTCCATGGCATCGGCCAAGCCCTTGCGATACATAGGCGGCGTCACAAAACCCGCCACGCCAAAGTCGTCGCCCGGGGCGCCTTCGAGAAGCTCGCGACAGCAGCCCACCTCGGTCGTCACGCAGGGACGGCGCGCTGCAAGCGACTCCAGCACGCTGAGCGGCTGGCCCTCGGAGATGCTCGTCAAAATGGTAAAGTCGAGCTTTTCCATGTACTCGACCACGTTGACGCGGCCGGTAAAGATCAGGTCGCGCACGCCCAGGGTTTCGACCAGCGCGTGGCACTCGGCGCCGTACTCCTCGTCGTCCACGCCGCCCATGATGTGCAGGCGCACCTTGGGCAGGCGCTCGTGCAGCTCAAAGAAGGCATAGATCATGGTCTTAACATCCTTGATGGGCGCCAGGCGCACCACCGCGCCAATGTCCACCCAGCCGTCATCGGTCTTTAAGGGAATATCCTTAAAGCGATCGAACTGGATGCCGTTGGGGATGACCAGGCATTTGTCCGCATCGCAGCCCATATCAATCTGCGTCTTGCGGGCGTTATGGAACAAACTCGTCACGCGGAAGGCGCGGCGGTAGATCTCCTCCGAAAGCAGGTAGAAAAAGCGAATCCAGCGGTCCTTAAAGGACGGCACCACCCAATCGGCGCGAATGATCTCTTCCTCGCGCTCGCGGGTATAGATGCCATGCTCGGTCAGCAGCACCGGCGCATGGTGAACGCTTGAGCCCAGGCAGGCGAGCAGGCCACCGTAGCCGGTCGAGATGGCATGGTACACATCGGCCACCGGCACCTCGCTGCCCAACAGGTAGAGCACGGGCAGCAACATGGAGCGCATGGTGTGGAATGCATCGGCAAAGGGCGTGTAGGGATACTCGGCCAGGCACACGTCGCGAAAGATATCCATAAACGTGCGGCTCTGCAAAAACGAGAGCGGATGCACGCGACGGCGGTGGAAGATATCGAATAACACGTCCCAGTCCGGATTGGAGAGCGACACCAGACGGCGTAGCGCCTCGCGCTCACGGTCGTTAAAACTGGCTTCGTGCTGCTCGCCCGAAAGCCGCAGGGCATCGTCCAGGAACACCTCGTGCACCTCGACCACGTTGCCGGGCAGCTCGTAGACAAACTTGCCACGGTCGGCAGCATGCGCGCCGATCACCCACAGCACAAACTCGTGCTCGGGCATGGCCGTAATGTAGCCATGCATCCAGGTAGATACGCCGCCGTGCACATAGGGGTAGCAACCCTCGAGTACCAAGCAGATTCTCATTTATCGCCACCCTCCTTGCGCTCGATCGTCACGGTCTTATCATTTGCCTTGAGCAGATACAGATTGCCCGTAAGGTGCGTCAGTTCGCCACCCGTCACCGCACCCGGCTCGCCATTATTGGCGCGGAACATGAGCCAAGCCTCGTCGTGAAAATTGCCCAAGCTGAGCGTCCAGGCATCCGCACTGGTATCCACGCTCACCGTAACCGACGAAAAGCGTTGGATGGCACCGGAGCACTCCGACGCCGTCTGGTGCCGCAGGTCGGGCGCTGATTTGGTAAGCCAGTCCAGATAGTCGACCAGGCCGCCCTTGTAGACCTCCCAGCCCTCCTTGGCTCCGCGATCGGGGTCCAAAAGGTCGTCCGGGTGCATAAAGTGCGTGCTCACGTAGTGCATGTTGAGCTCGGACACGGCTGCCAGGCGCATATAGGAATCGTCGACCATGCCGCCCGAGACAATGCGCGGCTGCTCCACAATGCCATCGCTCGCCACGCCAAACTCCTGTACGTACGGCAGGTCGGTGCCGTCCTCAAAATACGTGCTGGCGATGGTCTTAATGCGAGGAACGTTGGTGCCGATAAGCTTGCGCGCTCGGGCCGAAAGGATATTCGACGGCGGTACGTAGACCGAGCCGTGAGCGTTGGGCAGGACCTCGTCCTGAAACGCGATAAGTTCGTTGAGCGAAGCGACAAGCGTCTCTTTGTTCTTCCAGGTCTTGTAGTCGTACAGCGTGCCGTAGTCGGTGTCCCAGAGCGCGAGCGGCTGATGGTTGTAGCCGTGAAAGCCCAGCTCGCCGCCCATCTGCAGCAGCATGCCGCCAAAATAGCGGAACTGCGTGGTATCGGCCTGGCGCGCGGGCTCGGTCTGGTTGACCGCGTCCTCGTAGTTTTCAATCATCACGCCGGTATAGCGAATGCCGTATTTTTGCGCGAGCTTTTGCAGATCGGGCCACCAGACCTTGGTGTAAAAATCCGCAATGGAAAGACCGTAGTCACGCTTGATATAAGTACCATCGCCCGAGGGCACGGGGCTGGGAAAGTCGTCCAAATAGAACACGGCGCTGTTGATGACCGGATAGGCCGTAGCATTACCCAGCAGGCTGATCGCCGCGGCGTAAAAACCGCGCATGACCTTGTCATAGATACCGATATTGCATACCACTGTGCGCCCGCTACCGCAGTCATTGGACCAAATGAGCGGGGCGCCCGCATCGCCAGTCTTAGCCCACTCACGCGCCGTCTCGCGCAGCGATACCGAAAGCGACGAATCAAAGGGGTCCGAGAGCTCGTAGCGCTCTCCCCCGCCCAGCATAAAGTCCTCACTCGGCACAATGCTTTCGACTTTTACATAGTCATATCCGGCCGATTCAATGCCAAGCTTGGAGGCAATCACTTGCATATAGCTCGAGTTATCCGGCGGCATGGCGAGCATAAGCGAACCGCCGGCACTCACCCAACTCATAATGTCGCTTAGGTGCGTACCGAGCCCATCGAGCGACGGCATGAGCAAAATCACGCGATCGAAGGAGGTCAGCGAGGGAATGGCATCCGCACCATCCAGGGCAAGGTCCACGTCGCGGTGCGCGATCTTCATGTCGAGCAGGATCTGGTCGAACTGCTCCTTTACGTCCTCGACGCCAGCTTGATCGGAATCGGTAATGACCAGGCACGTGGGCTTTTGGCCAAAGATTGCCGATGAGGCCGGCACTGCATCGTTGGCGGCAAGCATCCCCAGCTTATGCTGGCCCGCGCTGTACTGCACGCCGGCACGCTCCACCAGCAACACAGCGGCCATGACGATAAAAACAGCCCACACCACGAGGAGTCCCATCCAACGAAAGCCGCCCACACGGTCGCGGATATGTTGCACCACGCTCATCGGGCCTCCTCCCCGTCGCGCCAAAACGCCAGCTGCTCGCGGTTGTCGGCGCTCAAATACACATGTTGCTTGTCAATCGCATCGATCACACGGTGGACCTCTTCACCGTCGCGGCGCATCACGGCTAGGCGCAGGCAAAGCATCCAAACCTCCTGCTCGTCGGGCACGTCGAGCACCAGCTGGTCAGTCACGGTCTGCGCCTCGTCGATCTGTCCGACATCGGCCAGCGCCGTCGCGTATCGAATGCGCAGCTCAAGGGTATCCTCGCGCTCGCAGCGACGCGCAAGCAGGAGCGCGTACTGTTGGCGCTGAATCTGAGCCACGCGCCCCTCGGCCAAGCCCGAGCCCAAGTATTCACCAAGATAATCGCAGTATTCGTTGAGGTTTTGCGCGCTCGGGTCCGTCTTAAAGGCATGCTCCAGCTGCTGCAGTTTAAGATCGGACTCCTTGGAGATCTGCGCCACCGCCGTCGCGGCATAGTGCGCCACCTCAACGTCGTCGTTAAGCTTAGCCGCCTGCAGCTGCGCCAGGTACGCGTCGGGCTCCTCGGTGAGCATGGAGAGCATTAGGCGGCGCCGGTATGCCGGGTCGTTGACGATGAGCGCCTCCTCGAGCGGCACTACGCCTGCATCGTCCTCACCGCTCGGTACCGACATACTACGATGCAGGTCGTCGTTGAAGCGCAGCGACTCCAGCGCAGACTCTTTCAGCCACTCGCCAAGCACCGCGCTGCGCACCGATAGCAAAACCACCAGCAACGGGCCCCACAGCGGCACCAGCACTATTACAGCCAGCATGTGCCCGCGCACCGGCAGCAGGCCCAGCTTCATGAGCGTCCACAGCATCAGGCAAACCAGCGAATGAATCAGCAGCAAGACGGCAGCAACGACAAGCGAGATCAAGCGGCACCCCCCTCACCGTCACCGGTGTAAGCGATGCGCTGCAGCAGCGCCACGATGCCCTCGCCGTCGACGGGCTCCACCGCAATATGCTTTGCGCTCAGGCGCTTACGGATAATGGGAAGATCGCACGCCTTTGCCTGGCGCATAAGCAGGTAGAGCACGTTGCCGTCGACCAAGCCCGCCGCGTCGCTCTCGCGGATTGCCGACCCAATTGCGCCCACCAGCTCGCCGACAGGCTCCATGCCCGGCACCACACGCAGGAGCAAAAAACTCCCCATCTTGCCATCTGCCAGCGCCTGCGCCGCCGCAAGCTCTTGGCCAAAGGCCGCCTGCTTGAGCACGCAAGTGCCGTCAACGCAACGTTTATCCTGCGCCACCGCCTCATAGTCAAAGGCACGGCCCAGCGCGCTTTCAACCAGCCCGCACAAGATGCGGAACAGGTTTTGATAATAGAGGGTCATTTGGTTTTCGGCCGCACGACGCACAAAGATCAACACGGCGGGTGACCCGTCGCGCTCGATCGTGTATCCAAACATGGGAAGCCCCGGCGTCAGCTCGCGGTTCACCCACAGGTTCGAACGACCCCCGTCGCCCAAAAGAGGTGCAAGCTGCTCAAGCGTGAGCGAGCGTGCGGCATCTTCGGCAATCGCGGGACTTGCCGCCACCAGGCGTGCAAATGCCCCGCCCGAAACATGGTAGATCGCCACCGAATCGTTCTCGAGGATCTCGCCCAGAAGCTCGCAGCACTTGCGATAGATGTCGCGTGGGTTGAGCACGTCGAGCTCCTGTGTCACGGCAAAGATCTTGCCAAAGCTGTCGTGGCGACCCACGATCTGGCGCCTGTACGCGCACTTGTCCTCGATCGCATCGTGGTAGAGCTGCGTAAGGAACGTATTACGGTTGCGCACGAGCTCGTTTTGATCGCGCTCCGCCCTAATGGCTTCGCTGTTGCGCAGCTGCACATAGCCGCACACGGCACCCACCACAAAGTACGCAATAAACGGCAGCCAGTTGGACGGCTCGTAGAACAGGCCCTGAAAGGTATAGCCGAACTGAGTAAAGTAACTCGCCGCCAGGCCAATCGAAGCCAGCAGTGCTGCGACCAAGCCAAAGTCGAAGCCATACAGCGTGCCGATCAGCACCACGTAGAGTAGGCGATAGTCGAGCACGTTGAGCTGGGCCGACTGGGAGAACAGATGCTCCAGCACCTCGAACAGAGCCCAGGCAACGCCCGTCTCCAGGCATTTGATAGGCAGCGAGCGCATCTGGATGCGATCGATGGCGGCACGCAAGGGGTTGACCTTCTTTGCGCGGCCAGCATCCCAACGCGCTTGAATGGTCGAAAGATCGCGCAGCAAGTCGTAGCGCTGAAACCAGCCATAGCGCACGCGAGCGACGTCGCTGGCGGGCAGGGTGTAGCCGGCAGAATCGCCATAGGCAACGGCAAGGCCGGGGAACAGCGCCTTGAGGGCGTCGCCCACCTCACCCGCCGTGTGATGGAAGGTATCGGCTACGTCGAGCGTCTCAAAAGAGGCATCCCAGCTATCAAAGATGCGGCGAATCAGCACCGCGAGTTCCTCGGCGCACAGCAGGGGAAACGCTGCATCCCGCGCGCCCTGCAGAGCGACCGATCCGGTTGAGCACGCGTCGAACAGCGGCACCAAAAACGGATCTTCCAGCGCGGCAGACGCGGTGTACAGGAAGGGCACGCGCAGGATCTTGGTCTGAACGCCCTCGCGAGCAGCGTAGTAGCGGCACAGATCGTTGGCTGCGCACGCGATAATGCCCTTGCCCGTTCGCCCCGCGGCATCGGCGGCACCCTCGGCACCTGCGGGACCTGCTATATACAACAGCTGGACCCGGCGACCCGCGCACGCACGAAAGACCGAACGCAGCTGCTCGATATCGCCCACGGTATCGGTATGCGGGGTAAGGTAATTAGACAGGTAGACCACGCGGTCGAACTCATAGGCCTGATCTAGGTGTTGCAGAAGCTCTTTCCACGAGGCATGGGGCGATGACTCATCGCGGCGTGCTTCCGCGGAAGCGACGACCTTAACGTGGTCCCCGGGGAACGCCTTGGCGCAAAAGTCATCGTCAACATATGCGGTGTTGCCAACAACCAGCACCTCCATAGCGCGCCCCTCCCCTAAAATCCACATTTGTCATAGTCAAACATGCGTATTGTACGCTGTCAACGCGAGCCAAGGCGCCTTTAAGGCTGTTTTAAGAACTTTTTTAGAGGATGTGGGAGTGGTAATTCATTCGACTTAAATTCATCGAAGAAATGCTATTCGCCCTGAAAAGGCACATCGCAATCTGCTGACAGCCCTGCGGGGAGAATGCCAGGCGATGTACATTGCTCTCGCACGGAATTGTTGGATGAAAGAAACGGCAGTTCTTTGGAATAGCCGACGATAACCTGCGGAACGATCTTAATACCCAGAGCAAGTTCGAACTTTGCAATCGTCTTTAGAGTCATATTAGGTTGAGAATTCAAGAGCTTAGAAAGCGACTGAAGGCTTATGCCCATACGATTTGCCAGCTCACTTTTGCTCAATCCCAAACGTTTCATTTCGCGATGAACAATAAACTCAATACCTAGTGCATGTTCATAAGCACGCGTTTCGCTACTTTCTGTTTCGGCATAAAAATCAGATAGATCTACTTTATTCATTGTATTCTCCGTTTCGAAAGCCAAGTATAAAAGTCAACGCTCAGATTCCAGAAGCTAACGTGCTATTCTGGCCGATCATTGTTCGAGCGGTTAATTTCCGCTTAGGGTCTGACAACATTTTCTGGAATTGAGAGTTGTCGGGAGAAGCCGTCAATTCCCAAAACGGTCGACCCTTGAGGTCTCTATATTCGACAAGATCATATCCTTCTGCCAAAGGGCACCTCCCATTTCTAGATGAACTTAACTTATAGGTTAAGTTCATCCATTTAAATACATATAACGAGGTCCAGACAAGATTCCTCTGCCCCAATCGATAAACAAACCAGTCGAGCTTATGCAAAATCCGGAAGTGTGTGGCAAATTCTAGACACGTCAACCACACTGGATAGTGACAAAGCTTCTACCTGCGAGTTCTTTTCATGAAAAGGACGATGTGCTCGAGGGTTCCGAAATTTACCGCATACTTCCGTCGGTCATTTCCGGAAGTGCGGTGAAAAACCGAGATCGACAGACCAGACCCCTGTTTTAGCTTTCCGCGACCTGCGGTTTTGTTGCCGAAATTCGGTTTATGCTCGGAGGTTTCCGATTTTTCCCCGCACTTCCGAAAAGCACGCTTAAACCGCGCGTCCCGAAGCGGAAAACCGCCGGATATTTGTTTCTCCCCAAATGAGATCCTTGTTTTGCCTGGCCGAATCTTACATCCAAACAAAAAAGAGGACCGACGCATCAGCCCTCTTCAGGTGTCGCCCGAAGGCTTCCAGCGCCATTGATTTAATTCAAATCGATATCACTTGTTTGACCACGATCACGTCAACCAGTAGAAGCCGCCCATGCTCGATCATTCCATTGCCGGGATGGCGCTTGGCCAGTACGTCACACATTGCATATATGAAAAAAGGCAACACTCTCGGTTTGAAAGCGTCACCCTTAAAGCTCCCAAAGAGCTTTTGTATTACGGGAAGATACTCTACACCATCTTCCCTTGATGGTTGATTTCCGATCTCAGCCGAACACATTGAGCAAATAGGCCATTCCCGCAGTT
>UQXC01000030.1 GCA_900544995.1 uncultured Collinsella sp.
CCGCTTGACGCTGCAAACCCGCCAGAGCGGCAATCTGCCTTTCAACTTCGGCGGCATGACCAGAAGGTCAATGCCGCCTCGTTTCAAGGCACCTTGCTCGCTCTGGCGGGTTTTCGCTGTCGGTACCAAAACATCGGTGTTGTCGAAGTAGTCATTGGGGACGTTCTTAAATGACTACATAGCATGAGAGTGGATAATCTCCCGGTTTGAGCCTGCATTCAAGCTCAAAGTGGGAGATCATCCACTCTCATTTGCTATGCCTCCGAAAATCCACGTTCGTTTCTACTCTGCCTACATTTGGAGGAAGAGCTCGTGGAGGCGGGTGTCGTCGTCGAGTTCGGGGTGGAAGGTTACGCCGAGCTGGTTGTCCTGACGGGCGGCGACGATACGGCCGTCGACTTTCGCTAAGGCCTTGGCGTCGCCGTGGACCTCGATGATGCGGGGCGCGCGGATAAACGTCAGCGGCACTTCACCGTCGATGCCGGCTACCTGCCCCTTGGTTCGAAAGCTGCCGAGCTGCCTGCCGTAGGCATTTCGCTCGACAAGTACATCCATGGTTGCCAAACGCGGCGTGCCCTTATCATCGTGGGCGGCAAGATTGCGCGCCAACAGAATCAGGCCGGCGCAGGTGCCCAGGACGGGCATGCCTTCAGCGATGCGGGCACGAAGCTCCTCGAGCATGCCCAACTCATCAAGCAGCTTCCCTTGAACGGTGGACTCGCCGCCGGGAAGTACCAGACGGTCAAAGTCCTGCTTCAAATCAGCCGCCTGCCTCAGCTCAATACAACGTGCGCCAAGCTCAGATAGTCTTGCCTCGTGCTCGGCAAAAGCGCCTTGGACCGCCAGCACGGCGACCGCTTGGTCTGCATAATCGCTCATGTGCGATCCTTTCTGCTGGACTAGCGCCCGCGCTCCTCCATGATGATCTCAATTTCGTCGGCGTTGATGCCCACCATGGCCTCGCCCAGGTCCTCCGAAAGCTCGGCGATGAGTTTGGCATCGGTGAAGTTTGCCACGGCCTTGACGATGGCGGCGGCGCGCTTGGCGGGGTCGCCGCTTTTGAAGATACCCGAGCCGACAAAGACGCCCTCGGCACCCAGCTGCATCATCAGCGCGGCGTCGGCGGGGGTCGCTACGCCGCCGGCGGCAAAGTTCACGACGGGAAGCTTACCCGTGGCATGGACCTCGCGCACCAGCTCGACCGGAACCTGCAGTTGCTTGGCTGCCTCAAAGAGCTCGTCGTTGCGCAGGGCAACAACGTCACGGATCTGCTTTTGGATCTTGCGCATGTGACGCACGGCCTGAACGACGTCGCCCGTACCCGGCTCACCCTTGGTGCGAATCATCGTGGCGCCTTCGGCAACACGGCGCAGCGCCTCGCCCAGATTACGGGCGCCGCAGACAAACGGCACGTCAAACTGGGTCTTGTCGATGTGATAGACGTCATCGGCAGGGGAGAGAACCTCGGACTCATCGATGTAGTCGATCTCGATGGCCTGCAGGACCTGCGCCTCGACGATGTGACCGATGCGGCACTTGGCCATGACGGGGATGGAGACGGCCTCCTGGATGCCCTTGATCATCTTGGGGTCGCTCATGCGCGAGACGCCGCCTGCGGCACGGATGTCGGCCGGGATGCGCTCGAGGGCCATGACGGCGCAGGCGCCTGCCTCCTCGGCGATGCGTGCCTGCTCGGGCGTGGTAACGTCCATGATGACGCCGCCCTTGAGCATCTGCGCGAGCTCGCGATTGAGTTTGACGCGGTCGGCCTTGCTGTTCTGTTCTGCCATGGTTGCTCCCTTGGTTGGCATGTGCATTGCTTGACGGAATATCCTATCGGGGAGCTGGGTATGGCGAAATACTCAGTTTTCGAGATAATAACAAGGTCAGACTAATACCAGATTGAATGGCTTAATAAGGTCAGGTGATAGGCTCATGCTTGACTACAATTTGGAAAAACGCGGCGAAGCATCGCTCTATGAGTATGTTTACCAGCAAATTCGAGACGATATTGTTGCTGGACGCATTGCGGCGGGGGAGCATTTGCCGTCTAAGCGCGCCTTTGCCAGTCATCTGGGAATCAGTGTCATTACTATCGAAAATGCATATAGCCAGTTACTTGCCGAGGGCTATATTTGCTCAATGCCGCGTCGTGGCTACTACGCTTGCGAGCTTCCGGATGCACCGGTTTTGGCTTCGGCTGCGGAGGGCATCGACCGAGATGCCGCCTCTGCTGGTCCTAGCGCGCATGATGTCAACGGACAGGTCGAGCGATTCGATGCGCTTTCTCCTTCTGCTTTGGAGGCGGCGCGGCTTTGGCAAAGCGCGCTACGGGCGACGCTGGCATCCGAAGACGAGCGCGAAATCTTTTCGCCCGCACCGGCGCAGGGCACTGCTCGGCTGCGACGCGCAATTGCTCACCATCTGCACGGGACAAGGGGTATGAATGTCGACCCCAACAACATCGTTATCGGTGCGGGCGCCCAGCTGCTCGATACCATGTTGGTTCAGTTGCTTGGCGCGGACAAGGTGTATGCGGTTGAGGATCCGGGCTATTTGCGTCTGACGCGTATCTATCAGGCTATGGGCTGCAAAGTTCGACATATCCCGTTGGATGATGAGGGCGTGGACTTGAGCACTCTGCAGAAAAGCGGGACCGATGTCCTTCACCTGATGCCGTCCCATCAGTATCCGACCGGTCTTGTGACGAGCATTGCGCGTCGCTATGCGCTTCTGAGCTGGGCCGCTGAGCGACCAGGTCGGTATCTCATCGAAGATGACTTTGATTGTGAGTTTCGCCTTGCCGGGAAGCCGATTCCCGCGCTCGCGTCGATTGATGCCGCCCAGTCGGTTATCTACACCAACACGTTTTCGAAGAGCCTTTCATCGGCGTTGCGTCTAGCGTACATGGTGCTGCCCGATGAGCTGATGGAGCGGTTTAGGTGCAACCTTGGTTTCTATGCCTCGTCGGTTAGCTCCATAGATCAAGTTGCATTGGCTCGCTTGCTGGAATCGGGTGATTACGAGCGTCATGTGAACCGCGTGCGCGTTCGTGCCCGCGAGGCGCGTGATGGCCTAGTGGCGCTTGTACGGAAGGCATTTCCGGCAGGGGAAGTCTCGATCGAGCATGCAGACGCGGGCCTTTACTGTATCGTGGTTGCGGAGCGTAGAACGGGCGGAAGCACTTTTGCACGGGCCCTCACGCGCTCGAGTATCCCGTTTATCGATATCAGTGACTGTTATTGGTGTGCCGATGGCGCATCTGTCCCTGAAAACTCAAGTCAAATTCTTGTTCAGTATGATGATCTGAGTCCAAAAGTGCTTAATACCTTGGAATTGCAGCTAATGGGGGCGCTCTGCAATCTAAGTGAGTAGACTTTTAGCACTTTGGCGACCAGGCAGTTTTGTAACAAGCTATCTACCTGCGGTTTTGAAAAGCAGGATGACCGGCCTGCTCGGGATGTTCAAAAAAGTCTACTCACTTGCCGCGCAAAGCTTCTACATGAGAAAAAATGGGGTTTTCAACAGGGTTTCGTCCAGCTCTCGGCAAGCTTTTGGCCAGTTGGGGAGGGCTGTTGAAAACTTGGCAGTCCGTTCGGCGCCATTTTTGCTGCGTTCGCGCCAATGCGTGACTGATTGGGTTGAAATTCGTGTTTTCCTGTGCCTATGAAGGATCTACTTTGTGACATATCAGCTTTTAGGTACTGGCGTTTGCCTCCTCAAGTCCGCGCTTTGTGTCCGCCGCTTCCACGACCGGAAGAAGACCGGCAGCGATATGATCTCGCCCGCAACCCGACGGCTGCGGTCGCGCTCGGTTTTCCGTTGTATACATTGGTTCGGACGAGAAACAAACGGACTTGTCCTGCCAGCATTAGGCAGCGGCTGTTTCTTGGTGAGCTCCCCAGGGAATCCGTGCTGGAAACGGAGCATGGGTTTTTGGTTACGTCTCCTCTACTGACGACATTCATCATGTCGCGGCATCTGACGGATCTTCAGCTTCTTTTGGTATTGGCGGAGATGTGTGGCTTGTTTGCGGTGTGTGCCCTGCCGGCGGCACTTGAGGCGGAGCTTTCGCGTGCAATTGATTCGGGCGCGATTTCGACAACGGTCGGTTGGGTGCGCTGCCCGTCCGAGGACGGCATCGCCTCAAATTTATGGCGTCGAGACGCTTTGGTTTTGGGCGGAGACCTTGACCGTTTTTGTTCAGATGTTTGCGGGATGCGTTGCGGCAATAGATTTATGGCGGTATCGCAACTCGTTCCATTGGGTGCCGCGTCGCCTTTTGAGGTCGAGGCGTATTTGTTGCTTGGACTGCCGCGAGCCCTGGGAGGCGAAGGTTTTTGCGGCATAGAGCTTAATGTTGAAGTGATGCTAAGCACAAGTGCTCGAGCGATTGTGGAAAAGTCCCGTGTATATATCGACCTACTTCTTTCTTCGCCGGACGGCAGGCGACAGGTGGCCATTGAATGTCAGGGAAAGGCCTCGCACGGACGCGCAGGGGATGGCTTGCGTGACGCTGACCGCATGACGGCCCTTCAGGCCATGGGCTACGATGTACTTCTCCTGACACACAGACAGATATCCGATGAGGATAGATTCCGCGCGATCGTTAAGGCCATATGCAGGATGCTCGATGCTGAATATCGTGATAAAAGCTCGGATGAGCAAAGGGCTGAGACATTACTCCGGTCTGAACTATTCGTTGACTGGACAAAATTGGGAGTAATTGACGGAAAGATGCCCGTTAGACACAAAACGGCTCAATCGTGGACGGCTGCGGTTCTAAGTGAGTAGACTTTTGGCACTTTGGCGACCAGGCCGTTTTGCAACAAGTCATTTACCTGCGGCTTTATAAAGCAATATGGGTGGTGTGCTCGGCAAGTTCCAAAAAGTCTACTCACTTAGTTTTTGACGAGAAGCCGATGCCGAAGGCGGTCCTATTTCAGGGCGTTAACAAGTTCGTGAGGCACGAAAAAGGCCCGAACCAATACGGTCCGGGCCTCATCGAGCTTGAGGTTATGTCTCAGGCGGTTGGCTTAGCCAAAGTAGCGCTTGAGCAGGCCGGCGAAAGCCTTGCCGTGGCGGGCCTCGTCGCGAGCCATCTCGTGCACGGTGTCGTGGATGGCATCGAGGCCGGCGGCCTTGGCACGCTTGGCAAGATCGGTCTTGCCGGCGGTGGCGCCGTTCTCGGCCTCAACGCGCATCTCGAGGTTCTTCTTGGTGGAGTCGGTCACGACCTCGCCCAGGAGCTCGGCGAACTTGGCGGCATGCTCGGCCTCCTCGTGGGCAGCCTTTTCCCAGTACAGGCCGATCTCGGGATAGCCCTCGCGATGAGCGACGCGAGCCATGGCCAGGTACATACCGACCTCAGAGCACTCGCCCTCAAAGTTGGCGCGCAGGTCGGCAACGATGTCCTCAGAGACACCCTCCATCTTGGCGACGCCCACGACGTGCTCGGCGGCCCACTCGAGCTGGCCCTCCTCCTGCTTCAGGAAACGAGAACCGGGAACGCCGCACTGGGGGCACTTAAAATCCTCGGGCAGCTGGTCGCCGTCGAACTCTTCCACATAACCGCAAACGGGGCAAACAAACTTCATGATTCGATCCTTTCGATCGATGGCGATTGCGCGCTCGTCCGGTCCCGTAAGGGCCCTCTCCGGACGTGCGTCTTGACGAGTTCTATTATCCATAAATGCAACCAAATGTGAAGCCTATTAGGAATGATTTTTAATAAAACAATTTTGAGATATGAAGATGTTGATTGATTAACGATTGGCAGGCCGTCTTTGACCGCCGCTGAGTACAATCGGGCGAGCAAATGTTGACCTATCAACAAATGAAGGAGTTTCCTTTATGCATCTAGCCCGTCGTGCCTGGTGCCGAACATATCAGACGGTTTTTCGCATTGCATTGCCGATCCTGCCCTATACCGAGCCGCGCATTTTAGAGCATGCCGAGGATGTGCCCGCGGTGCTTCAAAAGCGCTCGATCCAGAAGGTCCTTATCGTGACGGATCCCGGCATTGCCCGTCTGGGGCTCACGGCACCGCTCGAGACGGCGCTCGCATGCAGGGGGATTGGCGTTACGGTCTATGCCGAAACGCGTGCAAACCCCACGGTTTCAAACGTGGAAGAAGCGGCGTCCCTGTATCGAGAGAGCGCCTGCCAGGCCATTATCGGCTTTGGCGGTGGCTCGGCCATGGACTGTGCCAAGGGCGTGGGCGCACGCATTGCGCAGCCAAACAAGCCCATCAACAAGATGCGCGGCCTGCTGCGGATTCATCGTCGCCTGCCGCTGCTCATCGCCGTTCCCACTACCGCCGGTACGGGAAGCGAAGCCACGCTTGCGGCGGTAATTACCGATGACGGGACGCACTACAAATACCCCATTAACGACTTTGTGCTCATCCCGCGTTTTGCAGTCCACGACCCCGAGTTTACGTGCGGCTTGCCCGCTTCCATTACGGGGCAGACGGGCATGGACGCCCTGACGCATGCCGTTGAGGCCTTTATCGGGCGAAGCACCACGCCCTATACGCGCAAGATGGCGCGACAGGCGGTGCAGCTTATCCACGACAATTTGCTCGAGGCCTATGAGCATGGTGACGACATGCGCGCTCGTCGCAATATGCTTTCGGCGGCGTATAAGGCGGGCGTTGCGTTTACCCGCTCCTATGTCGGATATGTGCATGCCATCGCGCACAGTCTGGGCGGCCGATACGGAATTCCGCACGGTTTGGCCAACGCGATCATCCTGCCGCACATGCTTCGCGCTTATGGTGACGCCGCCGCCCCCAAGCTTGCCGATCTTGCTCGCATGGCGGGCATTGCGCCGGCTACCGCGCAGGATAGTCTTGCGGCCGAGGCCTTTTTCGATTGGGTCGACCGCATGAACGAGATCCTGGGAATCCCCAAATATGTCTCGGGCATTCGCCGCTCCGACATTCCCGAGATGGCGGCGCATGCCGATGCCGAGGCCAATCCGCTGTACCCCGTTCCGCTTTTGATGGACCGCTCGGAGCTCGAGCATATGTACGAGGTCGTCGCGGGTGGTATGTTTGAGGACGAGAACTAGGAGGGTGCCATGAACACCGAGGAAATTGCGCGCATCGTCGGCGATCAGCGCGCCTACTTTAAGACGCACGCCACGTTTGATGTCGATGTTCGACGTCGCGCGCTCGTGAGTTTACGCGATGCGGTGCGGGCCCACGAGGCCGATATCGCCCATGCGCTCAAGACCGATTTGGGGAAGTCGCATGACGAGGCCTATATGTGCGAGATTGGTACGTCGCTTTCCGAGATTCGACATCAGATCGCTCACGTGGCTCGGTGGAGTCGTCCGCGCCTGCGTCCGTGCGATCTCGCTAACGCCGTGAGCGTGTGCAAAACGCAAGCCGTGCCCTATGGCGTCACACTCATCATGGCACCGTGGAACTACTCGTTTTTGTTGACGCTCGAGCCGCTCGCCGGCGCCCTTGCCGCGGGCAATACCGTGGTCATCAAGCCGAGTGCCTATGCTCCGGCATCGAGCACGGTGCTCAAGCAAATCTGCGAAGAGGCGTTTGACCCCCGTTTGGTGACGGTTGTCGAGGGCGGGCGCGCCGAAAACGAAGCGCTGCTCGATGAGTGCTGGGACAAGATCTTCTTTACCGGTAGCGTTCCGGTCGGCAAACTCGTCATGGAGCGCGCAAGTAAAAACCTTACGCCCGTGACGCTTGAGCTGGGCGGAAAGAGCCCCTGCATCGTGGATGCGACGGCAAACTTGAAGGTTGCGGCGCGGCGTGTCGCCTTTGGTAAATGGCTCAACGTGGGGCAGACCTGCGTGGCGCCCGACTACCTGCTGGTCGATGCGCGCGTGCACGACGAGCTGCTGGACCTCATCAGGGAAGAGGCCCGCCGTATGTTTGGCGAGCATCCGCTCGATAACGAGGATTATGGGCATATCGTCAACGCCAAGCATTTTGCGCGCGTGCGTGGACTGATCGATCCCGATAAGGTTGTGTTTGGAGGCACGGCGCGCGAGTCATCGCTCAAGATTGAGCCGACGATTTTGGACGGCGTGACCCCCGATGACGCCGTGATGCAGGAGGAGATTTTCGGCCCCATCTTGCCGGTGCTGACGTTTGAGAGCCTAGACGAGGCCGAGACGTTTATTACGGATCGTCCGACGCCGCTGGCTCTGTATATCTTTAGCCAGGATCGCGCAGTTCAGCAGCGCTTTGTGCGTTACGTGCCCTTTGGCGGCGGCTGCGTCAACGACACGATTATGCACTTGGCTACGAGCCATATGGGCTTTGGTGGCATGGGTGCGAGCGGTATGGGGCAGTACCATGGACGCGAGAGCTTCGATACGTTTAGCCACAAGAAGAGTATCGTGAACAAGGCAACCTGGCTGGACGTGCCGTTTCGGTATGCGCCCTACGCAAGCTGGAAGCACAAGTTCGTGCGCATGTTTGTGCATTAGAAAAGGGCGCAGGTAATACGAACAAGTGTTCCTATTACCTGCATTTTGCGTTAGACTACTGTTATGGAGCACGGATGGGCCAACTCCCTTTAGAAGGGATTTGGTATGAACGTAAGCGATGTTATTTCGTTATTGGCGTTGTTGATTGCGGCTATCGAACTCGGTCTGTTTATCGGCCGAATGAAATAGCCGCCCCCGCGTAAGCGAAGACGGCCACTTCTCACGATGAAAACGTGTATCGGAGTTGGCAAGACCCGCGGCAACGGGTGCCATCCGTGTTCCTATCTTATCTGCAAGCGCTCTGTCGCGCAAGCGTTGAGGCAAACGATTGAAGGACGCAGACAGGATGTATTTGTGTCCGCACGGGACCGTAGACTTCTCAATAAGGTTACACACCGGTTTATCCGGCCGTTAGAGGAGCTGCTATGTACGAGCCTTCACGTGTTCTTCTGTCGTTTCACATCGCAGGATTTCAATATGCCGACGGCGCTTTGGTTCTAGGCGATCTTAAAGCGGGCGATAAGCTGACGCTGTGTGCCGAGCGCGATAATCCCCATGACCCCGAGGCGGTTGCGATCTACTACGGCAACACCAAGCTTGGCTATGTTCCGGGAAACGAGGTCGGCCCGCTGTCCTTGATGATGTATTACGGCCACGAGGACGTATTTGAGGCCCGCGTGCAACAGGTTGCCCCCGAGCGCAGCCCGTGGCATCAGGTACGCGTTGGGCTCTATGTGGTGGATGCTCGCTAGTCGGCAATGGAGGCTGCCATGTTTGATGACGATGACCTGTTCGATCTGACAGATGATCCGTTTGAGTGGGATATGCTACTCGATGACGATGAGTTGGAGCAGGACCGTAGGAAACGGCAGGACAAGAAAACTCAGAGTGACGCTTCGAAAAAGCAAGATAAACGCCGTCGAGGTCTGTTCGGCGGGCTCTTTGGCTAACCGACGCGCCAGAGCGTCTGTATACTAGGCACGTGTTAGACGCGTTGCGAAATGAGGACACAGACGATGATGTGGTTTACCGCCGACCTGCACCTGGGCGATACGAATATCTTGCACGACATGGATCGGCCGTTTGATTCGGTCGAGGAGATGAACCGCAAGGTCATCGATGCCATCAATGAGTGCGTGGCTGCGGACGACCGCCTCTATATCCTGGGAGACTTTACGTATCGCTTGCCCATGGCGGAGGCGGTGCGCCTGCGCGAGCGTATCGAATGCAAGAATGTGACGCTCATCCGCGGTAACCATGACGGCGACTGGGAAGATTCCGACGTACCGCAGATTTGGGAAGACGTGCGCGATTACCTGGAGATTGCTCCCGGCTATGCCAAGGGTCATCGTCTGGTGATGAGCCACTACCCCATGCTCAGCTGGAACGGCAAGGCACGTGGCGCCATTATGCTGCATGGGCATATCCACAGCAGGGGTGACCGCACCAACGCACGCAACCGCGATCGCGAGCGCCCCATTTACCGCTACGATGTGGGCCTCGACGCCAATGACTACAAGCCCGTAAGTCGTGATCAAATCCTCGGCTATTTTGGACTGTAATTCTCGGACCACCACAAAGGGGACAGGCACCTTTGTGGTGGTTCTGGCGCCGTTGCCATTATGGCGGCGGCGCCTTTTTTGTCCGTGCGGCGCGGTAGAGTGTAGGCGGTTGAAATTTGCGTCCATCGAGGAGCTGCTATGAACGAGATCAAGTGCCCGCATTGTGGCGAAGTATTTAAGGTCGATGCATCCGGCTATGCGGATATCGTCAAGCAGGTGCGCGATGCCGAGTTTTCGCGCGACCTGGACGAGCGTGTGAAGGCAGTTCAGCGCGAGGGCGAGCAGGCGCTGGAGCTTGAGCGCTCGCGTTCGACGGCTGCCTTGCAACAGGCAGAGTCTCAGCGCAATGCCCAGCTTGTCGAGCAGAAGAACACTGCGGATCAGAAACTGGCGCAAGAGGTTGCCAAGCGCGATGCTGAGCTTGCCGAGCTGCGCGCTAAGCTCGAGGGCGCTGCCGCAGAGCGCGAGAGTGCAAGCCAGCGCGCGGCGGTTGAGGCACGAGCCAATGCTCAAAAAGAGAATGCCGAACTCCAGCGTGAGATTGATAGCCTGCGTGCGCAGCTTGGGCGCAAAGATGACGAAGCAAAGCTTGCCGAGTCGGCGGCGCGCAACGCTGCTCAAAACGATTTAGCTGCACGCGACGCTCAGATTGCCGAGCTGCAGGCCAGGCTTGCCGCGGCGGACAAGGCCCAGGAGATGGCGCTTGCCGCTGCCGCGGCAGAGTCGCAGCGTGAGCTCGATGCCGCTCGCAGCGAGGCCGAGCGCGCGCTTGCTGACTATCGCGCGAAGGTGCAAGAGAAGTTTTCCGCCGCAAAGGCTCAGTCCGAGCAAGAGGCCGAGGGCCTGCGTGCCCAGCTGCGCGAGCAGGAACTGATGGCAAAAATGAACCTGTCAGAGGCGGTCGCCGCGGCGGAACGAGAGCGCGATGAGGCACGTGCCAAGCTGACGAGCGAGCTGGCGGTGCGCGATTCTCGCGAGGAGCAAGCCAAGGCGGCACACGAGCTCGAGCTTGCGCAGGCCAAGCGCGCGAGCGATGACCTGATTCGCTACAAGGATGAAGAGATTGAGCGCCTTAAGGACATGAAGGTCCGCCTGTCCACCAAGATGGTGGGCGAGTCGCTCGAGCAGCACTGCGAGACCGAGTTTAACCGTCTGCGCATGACGGCGTTTCCTAACGCGTACTTCGAGAAAGATAACGATGCGTCCGAGGGCACCAAGGGCGACTTTATCTTCCGCGAGTGCGACGCGAGCGGCAACGAGGTCATTTCGATTATGTTCGAGATGAAAAACGAGAACGACGAGACTGCGACCAAGCACAAAAACGAGGACTTCTTTAAGAAACTCGATCACGATCGTCGCCAGAAAGGTTGTGAGTACGCGGTGCTCTGCACCCTGCTGGAGCCCGAGAGCGAGCTCTATAACGCAGGGATAGTCGACGTGAGCTATCGCTACGAGAAGATGTACGTGATCCGTCCGCAGTTTTTCATTCCCATGATTACGCTGCTGCGCAACGCCGCCATGGGTTCGCTGCGCTATAAGCAGGAGCTAGCGGAGTACAAGCAGCAGAATATCGACGTCACGAACTTCGAAGCCAAGATGGAAAAGTTCAAGAATGATTTCGGTCGCAACTACGAGATCGCGAGCCGCAAGTTCCAAACGGCGATCGATGAGATCGACAAGACGATTAGCCACCTGCAGAAAACCAAGGAGGCGTTGCTGTCCTCCGAGAACAATCTGCGCCTAGCCAACAAGAAGGCCGACGATCTTACCATTCGCAAGCTCACGTGGGGCAACAAGACCATGAAGGCCGCGTTTGACGAGGCGCGCGGGGCTGCGACAGAGACAAACGATGAGCCAGCCGAGGCGGATTCGTATGAGGTCGAGGATACCGAGTAGGGGATAGCGTATCGCGCAAAAAGCGGGGCCGCTGGCGATGTTGCCAGCGACCCCGCTTCGTTTCGTTCCAGTATGTTCGGCTAGTCCTCGAGCAGGTCCTCGATAAAGCCGACGCGGTAGTTTTTGAAGATGACCTCGCCGCCGTCTTGCGTGGCGTCCAGATCGACATCGCCCATGATGCCAAAGTCGTGGTCGCCATCCTCGTCGGCAAAGATCTGGTGCACGTGCCATACGTGCGCGGTCTTCTCGTCGGACTCGTCAATGGAAAACATCGCGGCGCTGCGGGCATCTCCGTCGGTGAGGATTTCCTCGTGCTGCTCGTGGTAAGCGTCGAGTGCTTTTTGCCAGCGGATCTCGCTCACGCCCCAGTCCTCGTCGAGTTCGCCCAGGTCGCGAACGTGCTCGCGGGCGGCAAGGGTCACGCGGCGGAAGAGCGCGTTGCGCACCAACAACGTGCAGCCGCGGCGGTCCGCCACGACCTCGTCGATGCCCTGCGGCGGCGCGGCGTCGAGGGCTGCCGGGTTGCCGGCGTTCTCCCACTCGTCCACCAGACTCGAGTCGACCGAGCGCACCACAAAGCCGAGCCACGAAATGATGTCTCGCAAGCGCTCATCGCGCTTCTCAATGGGCACGGTGCGATCGAGGGAACGGTAGGCCTCGGCTAGGTAGCGCAGCAGAATGCCCTCGGAGCGGGCGATGCCGAGCTTTTGGATATAGCCCTTAAAATCGCTCGCGCTTTCCAGCATATCGCGCAGGACGCTCTTGGGAGAGAGCTGGTAGTCGTTGGCCCAGGGTACTTCCTGGCAGTACTTGTCGAAGGCGGCATCGAGCAAGTCCTCGAGCGGCTTTTCGTAGGTGACATCCTGGATGCGCTCCAGGCGTTCCTCATAATCGACGCCGTCAGCCTTCATTTCGGCCATCGCGCGGTCGCGCGCGGCGCGCTCCTGTGCGCGCAATACCTGCTTGGGGTCCTCGAGCGTTGCCTCGACCATCGAGATCAGATCCATGGTATAGGTCTCACTCTCGGGGTCGAGAAGCTCCAGCGCGGCAAGCAAAAACGGCGAGAGCGGCTGGTCGAGCGCAAAGTCCTCGGGCAGATCGACCGTCAGCGCATAGTCGATGTCTGGTGCGGCGTCAGCCGGAGCGTCAGGCGCGGGCGGCACCTCGGTGCGAACGACGACGCCGGAATCGATGAGCGTGGCGAAGATTTCGTCGGCGCGAACCTCGAGCTTAGCCTTTTCCTCGGGAGTCTGCAGGCTCGTCTCGATGAGGTCGTGTACGCGGGCTCGGGCATCGCCGCCCTGCTCGACCACGCTAATCACCATGGAGTGCGTGATGCGCAGGCGCGGCTTGAGCGTTTCGGGCTGCGTCTCGATCAGGCGCTGAAAGGTCTGCTCGTTCCAGGTGACAAAGCCCTCGGGGGCCTTTTTCTTTTTAATCTTACGGAGTTTTTTGGGGTCGTCGCCCGCTTTGGCCATAAGCTTGGCATTCTCGATCTCGTGCTCGGGTGCCTCGGCAATCACCATGCCTTCGGTATCGAAGCCCGAGCGGCCGGCGCGACCGGCAATCTGATGGAACTCGCGGGCGCGCAGACGACGCATTTTGTAGCCATCGAACTTGGTGAGCGCGGTGAGCACCACGGTGTGGATGGGCACGTTGATGCCGACGCCGAGTGTATCGGTACCGCAGATGACGGGCAGCAGGCCCTGCTGCGCCAAGCGCTCGACCAGCAGGCGATAGCGCGGCAACATGCCAGCATGGTGCACGCCGACGCCGCATCCAAGCAGGCGCTTGAGAATTTTGCCAAAGGCCGTCGAGAAGCTCGTGCCTTTGGCAGCTTCCTTAATGGCCTCGCGCTGCTCCTTGCTGGCAATGCCAAAATTGGCGAGCGACTGTGCCGTCGCAAGGGCGGCATCCTGGCTAAAGTGCACGATATAGAGCGGGGCCTCACCGCGGCGCATGGCGAGCTCGACCGTGCCCTCGAGGGAGGTCGTCACGTAGTCGTAGCTCAACGGAACAGGACGCGGGGCATCGACGACCAAGTCGCAAGCAGCGCCGGTGTGCTCCTCGAGTGAGGCGGCGATGGCAGTGACATCGCCGAGCGTGGCGCTCATGAGCATAAACTGCGTGTGGGGCAGGGTGAGCAGCGGCACCTGCCAGGCCCAGCCGCGGTCGGGGTCGGCAAAGTAGTGGAACTCGTCCATGGCCACGCAGCCCACATCGGCGTCCTCGCCCTCGCGCAGCGCATCGTTGGCAAGGATTTCGGCCGTGCAGCAGATGATGGGAGCCTTGGTGTTGATATGCGTGTCGCCGGTGATCATGCCCACGTTATCGCGGCCGAGCACCTGTACCAGGTCGAAAAACTTCTCGCTGACCAGAGCCTTGATAGGAGCCGTGTAATAACAGCGTTTGCCTTGCGCCATGCCCATAAAGAGCATGCCCAGCGCGACGAGCGACTTGCCCGATCCGGTCGGCGTGCCCAAAATGACGTGATCGCCGGCGGCCAGGTCCATGAGGGCCTCTTCTTGGTGATCCCACAGCTCAATGCCGCGGTCGCTCGTCCATTCAAAGAAGCGCTCGAAGGCCTGGTCGGGCGTAAGCCACGGTTCGGGCTCGCTGCCGTCCTCGGGCTCCCACCAGGTAGGGGAGAGCGCGCCGAGCGAGCCGAATTCGGCTTCGGTTCCCGTGCCGCCCGAGAATGAGCTGGCGGCCCCGGCGCCGGAGACGGTGCTGGCGGCGGTATCTGTCGTGGTCTGTGCCATGTGGTTGCTTTCTCTCGCGATTGTCCGCCAACTATTATGGCGTAGCGGCGGCGCGGGGTGCCAGCGCGCGAGAAAATGCAGGAAATGGGCGTTCTGCCCGGCCGTTTGGTGCGGTTGCCAGCTAAGTGAGTAGACTTTTTGCGATGTCGCGAGCACATGGCTTTTGCACAAGGGCTCTACCTGCGGTTTTATTTTTCGCTACGCGGGTTGTGCTTGGCTATTGCAAAAAAGTCTACTCACTTAGGCTTGAGGGTCGTTCGCCGGCGCCTATTCGCGCTTGTTTGCCGACGTCGCGACCATCAGAAGCCCCTAGGACTCTTGCGGCAGACGCTTCTTGCCCTTGCGGGCGCGGTTTTTAAAGTTCTCGACGGCCTCTTCCATGCCGAGGGGCACATAGGTAAGCTCATCGAGGTTATCGGGCAGGTAGCAGGCAAGGCTTTGCTCCTGCGCTCGGCCTGCTGCGAGTTGCTCTTCGGTAGGCTTCTCGCCGGGTGTGGCACAAATGCCGTAGACGACAGCACCCATCTCGCGCGTGCGGCACTCGTACTCGGTCTCGGGATGTTCGGGATGGTCGCGGCGCACGTCATCGCTTACCCAAAGTGTGTCGTAGCCCGCCGCGGCAAACTGCCCCAGGGCGTAGTCGCGCAACGGCTTGCTGTCAGTGCGCAGCGTGACGGTAGCGCCGGCTGCAAAGAGCGGACGGTACAGCATTAGGTGGTCGACATGGACGAGTCGCTTTTTGGCGTACTTGGCCTTGGGCTGCGGCGTGGGAAAGTTGATGGTGATGGCATCGAGCTCACCTGCGGCAAACAGCTGCGGCAGCGATGCGGCGCCTCGGGGCAGGACGAGTGCGTTGGACAGCTCCTGCTCGCAGATTTTCTGTGCGGCATAGGCGATGCAGATGGGCTCCTGGTCCATGCCGATAAAGAGGGTGTCGGGTTCACGGTGAGCTCGCTCAACCAGATAGGTGCCTTTGCCGCAGCCCAGATCTAGATGAAGGCGGGTGAAGGACGAGCCGCCAACCGGCGTGCAAGCCTCGCGCCAATCTCCGGCATAGGCCTCGGGGTTCGTCTCGATGGCATCGGCGTAGCGCTCCAAGCGCTCCTCGAGCACAAAGTTCTTAGGCGTGCGAACGTGGACGGCTCCCATGAGGCTCCTTGGTCATACGTGTGGAACGCATGGCTGCGCGTTCCGTCAACGGGTTGGAAAAGGTGGGTATAGTTTGCCCAGAAGTTGCGGCGCGGCTCGGCTACGAGTCGCCGATGCTTACAGACGCTTGAGAATCACATAGCGGTTGAGCTCGCCGCTGCGACCGTCGGCATGGAAGCGCTCAAGCTCGCGCACGGGGACCTCGCCGCTCTTGTAGAACGTACGGACGCCGCGCACCAGGTCGGTGATCTGCTGATCGTCAAAGTGATGGCAATAGCGGTAGGCGTGGCGGTCGTTTTGCCAGCCAATGAGGTGGTCGCCGGCTTCAAACTGCGCGGAATCGTAACCCTCAAACGGCGGGGTGAGCTCGGCGCGGGCTTCGGCTCGAACGGCCTTGCGCGCCATGCGCTCGTCGTTCATAAACTCCCAAAAGCTGATGGCGATGATGCCGCCTGGGCGCGTCTGGCGCACCAGGGCGTCGAGCACGCGTACGCGGTACTCGCATGACGGTACGTGGTGCATAAAGCCAAAGCAGACCGAGATGTCGGCGAGTGGGGCGTCGAAAAGCACGTCGGGCGTCTCGGCGGGGTTGAGCTTCATGAGAGCGTCGAGCACATCGAGTTCCTGGAAGTGCAGGTTGGGAATGCGCAGGGCGTGACCACGTGCATCGATGGCCAGGTCTTGGCACGAGTCGACACCATAGAACTCAAACGGGCAGCTGGCATCCGCCGAGGGGTTTGCGCCGTCGACGCCCTTGGCGGCAAGTGCGCCGCCGGCGGCAAAGTTCTCGAATCGCATATTGCCGCAGGCAAGATCGAAGACGCGGACGGGATGCTCGATCGTGGCGACGTCGAGCTGTTCGAGCGCGATGTCCATGGTGCGCACCCAGCCGGGCCACGGGGCTTGGCGCGTATCGGAAAAGGAGGCGGAGTGCTCGCGATAGAACGTGTTATTGAGCTGGATGAGCGATGAGGCGAAATCGCGGTTCACGGCGCGGAACTCCCTCCGTTGGCGGTGCGAAACAAACAGTACGACCATACTACCGTTAACGCCGCAACGGGGACAACCAAGCTACGGGTCATTGCTTTGTTTGGACACATTTCCGCAGCTCATATGCATCCGCAACCGCCGGTTGTCAAAAATCTCACTAGAATAGGTGGCATGCTTTTGGCGGTGGCGGATACATTTTTAACTGTGCAAGGCGCCTTAAGAACAAAAACGGTCCGGCGGCACGGCTGGCATCACATAGGAGGAACCATGAATGTAGAAACTGCGCAGCGGCTCGCCGACCTTCGTCGCAGCAAGGGCTTTAGCCAAGAAGGGCTGGCGCGAAAGCTGGGACTGTCGCGCCAGGCGGTCAGTAAATGGGAGCGCGCGGAGAGCTCGCCCGATACCGAAAACCTGATCTCGCTCGCCAAACTCTATGGCGTGAGTTTGGACGAGCTCCTCAATCCGAGCGATGAGATCGAGGACGATATCGAGTTTGAGAACGAGGACCGCGCTCGTCAGCGCGAGGCCGAGGCGGCAGAGCGCGCCCGCACCCATGAGGCAGCGGCGCGTGCGACTGAGGCGGCAACGCAGGCAAGTGACGCGGCAGCCAAGGCGGCGCAGGCGGCAAGCTGGAGTGCGCAGGCCGCCAATGCGGCGACGGCTCAGGTGACGGGTGCCGTTGCGGCCGGCCCGACTCCGGTGAAGGGTCCGTTCCAGTCGTTCCCGTATTGGGCCGTGTGCTGGCTGCTGTTCTTTTTACTGATGTTCCTGGTTGGTGCCAGCCTCTTTCCCGCACTGATCTTCTTTACGATCCCCATCTATCACTGGGTGGCACGTGCGCTCGATGGCGATTGGGCGCGCGGGGATATCCAGGTTGGTCCGGCGCCGGCGGTCGCTAGGACTAAAGGGGAGGACGTTTCCACAGCGGTTGACGCTGACCTGGCTGCCGCGACCACCGCTGAGTCGAGTGCCAAAGAAGGTGATGAATGATGAAGCTCTCGCATGAGTCTAAGAGGCGCTTGGGCATTGGCATCGGAGCGTTTGTGCTTATCATCGGACTTGTCTTTGGCATTTCGCGGACATTGATTCATTTTGATGGTCCGTGGGATCTCGACGATGTTGTATCCGGCTTGTCCAGTATGGACGATGTGGTTGACGACGACGATTTTATGAACGATGGCGGTAAATATTCCGCTCGGCCTCAGCAGCTTTCGAGCGAAACGTTTGATGCCGACGCGTTCACATCGCTTGACTTGGACGTGACGTCGGGCACGGTCGAGGTCAAACACGTCTCCGGCGGGCCAGTGCGCGTAATTGAAAGCGGTCGCGTGGCAACGGGGACCGTTGCCTTCGATGCGGCAACCCAGAACCTGGCCGAAATCAAGGGCTCTACGCTCAAGATTCGCCAGTTCGATTGCGATGACGAGCGCGCCATTGACCGCACGGTTACCGTCGAACTGCCGCGCGAAGTTGCCGATAACATGGTGGGCATTACAGCGAATGTAGGATCGGGTGACCTGACGGTCGCGGGCATTGCGTGTCATGACTTCAACCTGACTTTGGACTCTGGAGACGTTGAGTTTACGGGCACCGTGACCGATACCCTGAATGCCGAGGTCGGTTCGGGCGACATGTCGTTTGATCCGGAGTGATATGCGGTTTTCGGAGATCGGTACATATAGACATGCTCTTTGATGGAGGCGCCGGAGCCGTGACGGGCTTCGGCGCCTTTGCCTTTACAATGGGGACATGGAACAGATTATCTTGAACATACTCGAGGCTCTGCGTCACGGCGAGACCGTGGACGACAAGGCGCTCGTCAAACTGATACATGCCGAGGCGCGCCGTGAGGGTGCCGACAAACGCGATTTGGCCAAGCGCCGTCTGCTGCCGTTCTACCAGCGGGTTAAACGTGAGGAGCCGGCTCGGTGGGCTGCGTGGAATGTCGATTCCGATCTGGAACGCCAACTGCTGCAAGTGCTACGCATGAAGCCGCGCCGCACGGCTTCGGGCGTAGCGACCATTACCGTCATCACCAAGCCCTGGCCGTGCTCGGGCGATTGCCTGTTTTGCCCCAATGATCTGCGCATGCCCAAGAGCTATCTGCACGCCGAGCCGGCGTGCGCCCGTGCAGAGCAAAACTGCTTCGATCCGTATCTGCAGGTGAGTGCCCGTTTGACGGCGCTTTCGCAGATGGGTCATGCGACCGATAAGATTGAGCTCATTGTGCTCGGCGGTACCTGGAGCGACTATCCGCAAGGGTATCAAACGTGGTTTATGTCGGAGCTTTTCCGTGCGCTCAATGACGATGCCGTCGCCGGCGTGGCAGCAAACCCCATGTTGGCGCGTCCGGGCATCAGCCGTGCCGAGGCGGGGCGCCTGCTCGATGACGCTCCCGCCGATGCCCTGCCGCCGGTGGTAACAGAGCGCCGCGAGCGCTATCGGGCCGCCGGCATTGCGACAGACGAGGTCGAGCTTGCTGCCGGCGTTGCCGACGAGCAGGGGCGTGTGGATGCTTCCGTGGGCGGCTACAACCGCGCAGTGCGTCGCCTGTACGGCCCCGGTACGCCGTGGGGCGAGGTCGCCGAGTGGCAGACGGCCACGATGGAGGAGCTTGAACGTCAGCAGCGCATCAACGAGACGGCGAAGCATCGCGTGGTGGGGCTCGTTATCGAGACGCGCCCCGATGCCGTAACGCCGCAGGCCCTTACGCTCATCCGCCGCCTGGGCTGCACCAAGATTCAGATGGGTATTCAGAGTCTTGACCAGCACCTGCTCGATATCAACGAGCGTCGCATTTCGGTGGCGCAGATCGAGCGGGCGTTTTCGCTTGCGCGCCTGTGTGGCTTTAAGATCCACGCGCATTTTATGCTCAACTTGCTGGGCGCCACGCCCGAGGGGGACAAGCGCGACTACGAGCGCTTTATGACCGAGGGGGCCTTTATGCCCGACGAGGTCAAGGTCTACCCGTGTGCGCTCATCGAGGGCTCGCGTCTGGTGGGCTGCTACGAGCGCGGCGAGTGGCGTCCCTATACCGAGGAAGAGCTGCTCGATGTGTTAGCCGATGACATCGTGGTGACGCCGGCGTTCTGCCGCATCAGTCGCATGATCCGCGACTTTAGTTCCGACGACATCATGGTGGGCAACAAGAAACCCAACCTGCGCCAGCTCGTTGAGAACCGCCTGGCTGCTCGGGGGAAAGGTGCGACGGTGCGCGAGATTCGCTATCGCGAGATTAGCACGGCGGGCGCCGACTTGCATGAGCTGACCCTTGACGAGGAAGTGGCGTACGAGACGCCGGTGACGCGCGAGCGTTTTTTGCAGTGGATGACGCCGCAGGGCAAAATCGCGGGCTTTTTGCGGTTGTCGCTGCCCGACCATTCGTTTGTTGCCGCACATGCGGACGAGTTGCCGACGACGCCGGACGAGGCGATGATTCGCGAGGTGCACGTGTATGGCATGGCGGCGCGCGTGGGCGACCAGGGCCAGGCGGCGCAGCATCACGGGTTGGGGCGTTTGCTCGTAGAGCGTGCGTGCGAGATTGCCCGGGATGCGGGTTATGCGCGTATCAACGTGATTAGCGCGATTGGTACACGCGAGTACTATCGCCATCTTGGATTTTATGACCATGGCCTTTATCTGCAAAAGGAGCTCTAGATGAACAAGCCGAGTGTTTCTGCCGGCGTCGTTGCCGGCGTTGCTCTGGGAGCCGCGGCGCTTGGTGCGGCCGCTGTCGCTGTTCGTGTTGCCTGTCTGCAGGTTGCGCGAACCCGCAATGGGTTGGCGCGTGTGAAACGCGTGCACGATGAGGGCGGCGACGAGATTCGCGTGTTGGTGCAAGGCGGCGTCTACCAAAGCGCGAGTTACGTTGGCGAGCGTTGGGCTGAGCCCGTCTTTGCGTACTATCGTGCGTTCGACGATGTGTTTGAGGCCGAGGACGCAATGCTTGACGCTTATGGTCACGGTATCGACCGCATGCTTATGCTGGGCGGCGGCGGGTTTGCCTATCCCAAGTTCGCGCTGATGTCGCACGAGGGCTTGCGCATGGACGTCATCGAGTATGACGGAGAGATTACGCGCCTGGCGCGCCGCTGGTTCTACCTAGACGAGCTGGAGCGCGCGGCGGGCGATCGCCTGCGGGTGATAACCGCTGAGGCTCGCTCGTATCTGGGCGTGACGAGCGTGGGTCATCGTCGCTACGACGTGGTCGTGAGCGATTGCTTTGGCGGTGCCGAGCCCGTACGCGAGCTGGCGACGGTTGAGGCATTGCGTTTGGTGCGAGGCAGCCTGAACCCCGGGGGCATCTATGTTGCCAATATCGTGAGTGCGAACAGGGGGAGCGACGTGACGTTCCTGCGCGATTGCGTTGCCGCGGCACTCGAGGTATTCGCCCACGCCTGGGTGGTCCCATGCGGCGATGCGGAGTTCGGCGGCGAGGAGAACTACCTGCTCATCGCCAGCGACGGCGACTATGTCTTTGCCGAAGCTGTGCCCTTCGACACCGACTTCCTCGGCACCGTCCTTCACGACAAGTAAGTCTCTCCGTCCCAAAAAGACGGGTCTTAGGCGTGGTCGCTCCAGCTGCGGACACGCTGCTTCATGCCCTCTATGTCGAGCACGCCTTCGGCAAAGCCCTTGCGCACGAGCTCTTCGGGAACAAACTCGTCGTAGCGGTCAAAATAAGGCACCTCGCCGGGATAGACGAGCTCGATGGGATCGAAGTCCTTCTCGGCCTCGGCGGCGAGCACCTCAAAGAACGTCTCCTCGTCGGCCTTCATCTTAAACTGCATAAAGTACGGGCGTGATGGGTCGAGTCCGCGAAGGCCCAACTCCGCGGCACATTTAATCTTGAGCATGCGCTCGAGGGCCAAAAAGGCGTAGCTGCCCAGCCAGGGGAAGAGCACCCAGGTATCGCCGCCCAGGTTAATGAGCGGTTTAGTTCCCGCGCCCGAAATCTCGGCCGTATGACGAGCCTGCGCAAGGCGGGCCCGTGCGTTACCCATAAGGTACGGATACGCGGCGTGTTCGTTGAGCGCCTTGCGCATGCGCTCGAGTACGTGTGTATTGATGTCACCGGGACAGTCGCCAAAGTAGGCCGGCACCCGGCCCTTGACCTGCGTGGCAAAGACGGTATGACGCTTCCAGTCCACTTCCTCGACAATCCAGCAGTGTCCGGCGATGGCGATGCGCTCACCGGGCGGTGGCGGATTGACGATCGTGCCCAACTCGGCCGACTCGCTGCGAACGGTGAACTCCTCGTTTTCCTGGAACACGGCGTAAAACTTAAAGTTGTTAATAATGCGCTCGCCCGCGAGGCCCACAATGAGCCCACCGCCCTCGGTGACCTGGATGTGGTCGATCTTGATGAGGTGGCGCAGCAGTACGCGATAGTCATCGGCCGAGACGCGGTGGAAATAGCTGAGCGTGAGCACGCGCTGGGCAAGTTCGGCAGGCGTGAGTTCGCCGGTGCTGGCGAGGGTCGACATGGTCTGGTGATAGAGCAGGCTGTAGGGGAGTCGATCGAGCTCGGGCGGCTCGACCCACTTTTCCTCGCGATAGAGTTGTACGAGCGCGATACCCTGGAGGAGCTTCCAAGGTATCGTTTCAGGCATCATCGTGCGCGGCTCGGGCTCTTCCTCGCGCATGACAAACCACATCTCGGGCGGAAGATCGCGGCGTCCCGTGCGCCCCATGCGCTGCAAAAAGGAGCTGACGGTAAACGGTGCATCGATCTGGAACGCGCGCTCCAGGCGACCGATATCAATGCCGAGCTCCAGCGTGGAGGTGGTGACGGTTGTCTGTGCCTGTTCCTCGTCGCGCATGAGCTCTTCTGCCGTCTCGCGTAGCGATGCCGAGAGGTTGCCGTGATGGATAAGGAAGCGGTCGGGCTCGTGCCGGCTCTCGCAGTAGCTACGTAGCATGGAGCATACGGCCTCTGCCTCCTCGCGCGAGTTGGCAAAGACCAAGCACTTTCGGCCGCGCGTGTGCTCAAAGATATATCCCATACCGGGGTCGGCGTTGTCTGGTGCTGTATCGGTGGGGTTGAGTAATGCCTGTTCGGGTGCTTGGGGGATGTCGACTTCGCCCTCGGGGGCCGAGGAAGCTTGGCGGTCCTTGGGAGCGGCCTTGCCCTGTGCCCGCTCACGACGTTGACGGCGCTCCTCTTGTGTGAGCTGTCCGCTGTGACGCATGTCTTGGGCGCCGGCGGGCAGTGCCGCGGATGCCGCCGCATCGATGCGCTCGCACGCAAGCACTTCGGCCTCTTGAGGACCTGTACCCATGAATCCCCGCTGCTGCGCCTGGGGGCCCGAGTTGTAGAAGTGCTCCATGGAGATGCGCCACACGCGGCGCGGTTCTTCAAAGCGGGGGACAACGCAGTCGCGCCCCGTTCCCTGTGAGAGAAAAGCGCCCGTGCGCTCGGGGTCGCCGATGGTAGCCGAAAGGCCAATGCGGCGAGGCTGCACGCCGGCCATGCGCGAGAGTCGCTCGATAAGGCAGAGCGTTTGCCCGCCACGGTCGCCGCGCATGAGCGAGTGGACCTCATCGATGATCACGTAGCGCAGGTCGCAAAACATGCGCGGGATCGCCATGTGCTTATGGATTAAAAGCGCTTCGAGTGACTCGGGTGTAATCTGCAGGATGCCGCTCGGTTTTTTAATGAGCTTAGCCTTGTGCGACTGCGAGACATCGCCATGCCAGTGCCAGACAGGGATATCGGCCTCTTCGCAGAGGTCGTTGAGGCGGACGAACTGATCATTGATGAGCGCTTTGAGGGGGCCGATGTAGAGGGCGCCCACGCTCGCGGGCGGGTTCTCCCAAAACTCGGTCAGGATGGGAAAGAAGGCTGCCTCGGTTTTGCCGGAAGCTGTGGATGCCGTTAGGAGCACATTGTCTTGTGTGTTAAAGATGGCATCTGCCGCCGCAACCTGGATAGAGCGCAGACTCTCCCAATCGTGGGAGTAGATGAAGTCTTGGATAAACGGAGCATATCGGTCAAAGGCGTTCACGGGGCCTCCCCTCAAATACGAACCTCTCAATGCGGTTGGCAATGGTTTGCTGCATTGCTGTCTCAACGTTTGTGCAGATAAAAGCTGCCAAAATAGACCTGTCCCTTTTTGGCAGGTTAGATGGTGAATTCGGCGAAGTTGCGGTCGCCGTTTGCGGTGCCGGTGTCGCCTGTTGCGGCTGGCCGGGGCAGCGGGCCGCCCCCCCCGCCTCCATCATCCG
>UQXC01000031.1 GCA_900544995.1 uncultured Collinsella sp.
GGGCTACAAGGGCGGGGGTGTGGTTTTGCCTGTTTTTTTGTAGCCGATAAACGCGATCGCGGGGACGGCCGGTGTCGGAGCTGCGGGTGAGACGGCGACGGGTGCGCTCGCGGGCGCGGCACCGTCAGCGGCCGCGGGCTCAACGGCAGCGGCCTGACGCTCTGCGCGATCCCACACGCCCGAACGGCCGCCCTCCTTGTGCAGTAGGCGAACGTCGACGATCTCCATGCCGCGATCGACCGCCTTGCACATGTCGTAGATGGTTAGGCACGCGGCACTCGCGCCGGTCAGGGCCTCCATCTCGATACCCGTCTTGCCCGTCACGCCGGCCGTGACCAGTACGTGAAAGCCAACCTGCCCGTCCGCGCGCGCCGGCGCCCAGCCCTCGGGCACGTCATCGACAGGCGTCCCCGCCGGGGCGATGGGCGCAATATCGCACTTGCTCTTGGTAATGAGCAACGGATGGCACATGGGAATGATGTCGCTCGTGCGCTTGATGGCCATGATGCCCGCCACGCGTGCGCAGGCAAGCACGTCGCCCTTTTTGGCGCGGTCCTGCAGCACCATGGCTTGCGTCTCGGGGTGCATGAGGATGGTGCCCTCGGCGATGGCGATGCGATGGGTCTCGGCCTTGTCGGACACGTCGACCATGCGCACCTCGCCCTTGGCGTCCACGTGCGTCAGCTCGTCGCGACGAGCGTCGCGGGCGGACTCGGTGGCAGCGCTGGCAGTCGGCTGCGCGGACGCGTCGGCGTTGCCAGCATTCGCCGCGGCTGAGGCTTTATGGGCAGACATCGCGGCCCTGCGAGCGGCCTTGGTGGCATCGGCGTACCTGCTCTTGGCCATATGATCATCCTCCGATTTGGGACATAAATCGTTGCGTGCCCTCAATTATCGCGTGTTCCTGCGGTTTGTGGGCCACGGCATCGCGCCAAATCGAAAGTACCTGCATATCATCACCACGGCGCAGCGCCTCGCGCACCGAATACTCGGCATCGCTGAACAGGCACGGACGCACGTTGCCATCGGCCGTCAGGCGCAAACGGTTGCAATTCGCACAAAAATGGTTGGACATGGCGCTAATGAAGCCGACCGTTCCCGCCGCACCCGGAAAGTGCCAATAGCGCGCAGGGCCCGCACCGGCAGGAGCGTCGTTGATGTCGAGCGGCTCGAGCTCGCCCAGACCCGCCGCGGCGGCCCCGGCATTGATGCGCGCCCGCAGCTCGTCGCTCGGCACGGTGTCGCTCGCGTCCCACAGCTCGGGATTGAGTGTGGGCGCGTGAGGGTCTACGGCACAATGCGAGCTCGTGTGCTCGTCGCCAATGGGCATGTATTCGATAAAGCGCAGGTGGATGGGGCGGTCGACGGTCAGCCGTGCGAGGGCCGCCACATCCTGGTTGAGCCGGCGCACAACAACGCAGTTGACCTTAACGGGCTCAAGGCCCCAAGCCAGCGCCGCGTCGATGCCAGCCATGGTCTGTTCGAGTCGACCCAGGCGCGTGATTTTTCCAAACAGCGTAGGGTCGAGCGTGTCGAGCGAGATGTTGACGCGGTTAAGTCCGGCATCTTTGAGCTGCGGCGCCAGCTTGGGCAGCAAGGCGCCGTTGGTGGTGAGCGAGATGTCCTCGATCTGCGGAATCGCGCGGATGTCACGAATGAGCGGGATGATACGGCGGCTGACCAGCGGCTCGCCACCCGTCAAGCGCACCCGGCGAATGCCCTCCCCCGCCACCAAGCGCACAAAGCGGGCGATTTCCTCGGCACTGAGCAGCTCGTCGTGTGCACGGGGCACCACGCCATCGGCCGGCATGCAATAGATGCAGCGGAAATTGCACTTGTCGGTAACGGCAATGCGCAGGTAGTTGATGTCGCGGCCAAAGCCGTCATGTTGCACGTGCCCGTCCACGCAGCCCTCCCCTCACGCGGCGTTTTATTCTTCGGAAAACATAATACCCCACGAGAGAATCATGCCGACACCCGTACGACAGGACAGGTCGCTTCGAGCAAAACAGACTTTCCAAGCCCATCCTCAACACAGACCATCACAACATTCGATGCTTTTCCCGATTTTGGCAAAAAACGTCGAATGTTGTGATGGTCTGCCTGCCCACGGCACACCGTAGAAGGACCAAAGCGCCCCTAAAGGCCGCCGTCCCAGTGCCGAATCACGAATTCTCGCAGGTCGTTCTGACGTTTCTGGAATGTCTCGCTTCGGTCGCACTTGAGACCCATAGCGAGCGCGATGGCGTTCATCGCCCGGTGCAATTGCAGCTGGTGGGCAAACTGGGTCCCGGTGAGGACGATCATCCTAAAGCCCAGCGCACTCAGCACGGTCATACGCTCCGCATCCGACGCGCTGCGCTGTTTATCAAGATGGTCCGAGCCGTTGTATTCAATCCCCGTACCGCTCGCAGGCGCATATACGTCGATCTCGAAATACCCGGCCTTTGCGAGATACTTGAACTCGTTGGGAACATCGACCCGATGGTTGAGCTCGATCTTGGCATATCCCAGCCCTCCCTGGGAACGTTTTGCTACGACCATGATTGCGGTAGCCGTCTCCATGGGCGACCGCGCGCCATCGTGCACGCGCTTGAGCACGGCGGTCGCGCGTATAGCCCCCTGACGAGATCGGTTCTCATTGCAATAGGCAATCAAGTCGGCAACGGTATACCTCTGCCCCATCTCGATATAATCGCCTGTCGACAGATGATTCAAATGGTATCGGGCACAGATTTCGTAGCCATATTCCAGCTGCTCGGGCTCGCTCATCCACGAACTCGCTTGGACAAAGCACATGGCCTCATCAACCACTAGAAGGCCCTCTGCCACCTCGATAAGATGGCCTGGAGGTACCGGCGCTCCAAACACGTGGCACCTAAATCCAGCCGGCGTCGAGCGCTCAAAATCGAAGTTGACGAGCGTGTCGATATGATCGAGCTCTTCTCGTGGAATACCCAGCGAAACCAGATAGTCGGCAACGATCCCAACTGCCGTTGAAGCCCCCAGTCCCTTGGCATCGAGTCCCAATTTGGGCAGGCTCGCGGTCGGCTCTGCCTCGTTAGCAAGCGAGTCCTCATCGTATAGGCTGCTTGCTCGCGAGAGCGGCTCGGACGGGCGCGCCACGTTGTGGTACAGCCAGGCAGTCTTATGGGACAGGACGATCGGCAGGTCCATGAGCCCTCCAATGGAGTCGGATAACCAACCTTATTCCCCTGCTCACGGGTCCGCACACCTTCGTGCGCAAGAAAGCGATTCCACCCGGTCGAGTGGCAGAAAAACCATCACAACATTCGATGCTTTTCCCGTTTTTGGCAAAAAACGTCGAATGTTGTGATGGTTTGAGGCGAGGTGAGGGGCGCGGAAGGGTCAAAACATCGTACTCGAACGGGTTAATCCAACTCTTTTAAGCCATGCGCCAGCTGCCAGTACTCGCCGTGCTGGGCGAGCAACTCTTCGTGCGTGCCGCGCTCGATGATGCGGCCGTGTTCGAGGACCATGATGGCATCGGCGTCGCGGACAGTGGACAGGCGGTGCGCGATCATAAACGTGGTGCGACCGCGCATGATGCGGTCCATACCGCGCTCGATGAGCTTTTCGGTACGCGTGTCGATGGAGCTCGTGGCCTCGTCCAGGATGAGCACCGGTGGGTCGGCGACGGCCACGCGCGCGATGGCGAGCAGCTGGCGCTGGCCCTGTGACAGGTTGGCGCCGTCGGCCGTGACCGGTGTGTCGTAGCCCCGCGGCAGGCGGCGGATAAACGAATCCGCGCAGGCGGCCTCGGCAGCGGCGCGCACCTCTTCGTCGGTCGCGTCGAGCTTGCCAAAGCGGATGTTCTGCGCAATGGTGCCGCTAAACAGGTGCGTATCCTGCAGCACAATGCCGAGCGACCCGCGCAGGCTGGCCTTGGCAATGTGCTTGACGTCGATGCCGTCGTACGTGATCTCGCCGTCATCGACCTCGTAGAAGCGGTTGATGAGGTTGGTAATGGTCGTCTTGCCGGCGCCCGTGGAGCCCACAAACGCAATCTTTTGCCCCGGCTTGGCAAACAGGTTGAGGTCCGTGAGCACGCGGGCGCCCGGCACGTAGGAAAAGTCCACGGCATGGAAGCGCACGTCGCCGGCAAGCGGGACCAAGCCGCACGTGAGCTCGGTGCCGTCGGCGGCCACCGCGCGGCCCGACTCATCAACGGCTGCCACGTCATGCAGGTGCCCATAGACGCCCACGCCCTGGCCCTCGGGAATTTTCCACGCCCACGCGGCATCGCCCGTCTGCACCAGCTCCACGCAGCCCTCGTCCACCTCGGGCTCAAGGTCCATAGCCGCAAACAGGCGCTCGGCACCGGCCAACGCGTTGAGCAAGAAGTTGCCGAGCTGCGTAAACTGGTTGATGGGCATGGCCGCCTGGCGCACAAAGACCAGGTAGCTCGCGAGCGCGCCCACGTCGGCGAGCCCCTTGATGCAGAGCATGCCGCCCGCCACCGCGACGATGGCATAGTTGACGTAGCCAATCACGACGGTCATGGGCACCATGGAGTTGGCGTAGCTCACGGCGGCGGTGCCGGTGCGGCGAAGCTCGTCGTTGCGGCAGGTGAAGCCGGCGACATTCGCTGCCTCGCGGTTAAAGACCTTGATGACCTTTTGGCCCGAGACCATCTCTTCGATATATCCGTCCAGGTCGCCAAGCGATGCCTGCTGGGCGGCAAAGAAGCGCTTTGAGCGCGCGCCCGAGTAGCGCGCATACAGCACAATGGCCGCATCGCACACGAGTGTGATAATCGTGAGCTGCCAGTTAAGGATGATGAGCATAGCCGTGGTGCCCACAACCTGAATGGCGGCCTGAATCACGTTGGCAAAGCTGTTGTTGAGCGCCTCGGAGACGGTGTCGACGTCATTGGTGAAAAAGCTCATGATGTCGCCCGAGCGCGTGCTGTCAAAATAACTGAGCGGCAGCGTCTGGATGTGCGCGAACAGGTCGCGGCGAATATCGGACACCACGCGTTGGGCCGCGCGCACCATGATCTGCGAGTAGCCCAGGGCCGAGAGCACGCCCGCGGCGTAGATAATCGCCGTCAGGATGACCTGCTTGGCGAGCAGTTCCTCCCCGCCCGTAGCCAAACCGTTAACGATGGGGCGCACCATGTAGGTGCCGGCGAGGCTCGCGATGGCGGCGACGGAGGCGAGCACGCCCACCGCGAGCAACGAGAACTTGGCATGCCCCATGTAGGAGAGCAGGCGGCGCACGGTGCGCTTGAGGTCGGCCGGGCGTGCTTGGGCTGCGGTCTTAGGCATGGCGCTCACCCCCTTCCAAGGGCGATCCTCCGGGGACGGAGGAAAACGGATCATTCGCGCAACCATCGTCGCTGCCGTCGCCGGCGTCCGCGTTCCCCGCAAACTCCATCTGCGAGGCGTAAATCTCCTGGTAGATGTTGTCGCCCGCCAGCAGCTCCTCGTGCGTGCCCACGCCGTGGACACGACCGTCGTCCAACACCACAATGCGATCGGCATCCATGACGCTCGCGATACGCTGGGCGATGATGAGCACGGTCGTATCGGAAATCCGAGCGATGTGCTCGCGAATCTTAGCGTCGGTCGCCATATCGACCGCGCTGGTGGAGTCATCAAAAATGAGCACGCGCGGATGCTTGAGCAGCGTGCGCGCGATGCACAGGCGTTGCTTCTGGCCACCCGAAACACCAGCGCCGCCTTGGCCCAACTCGCCGTCCAGCCCGCCGATGCGATCAAGGAACTCGTCCACGCACGCCGCGCGGCAAGCCGCGAGGAGTTCATCGTCCGACGCCTGCGGATTGCCCCACTGCAGGTTCTCGCGCACGGTACCCGTAAACAGCACATTCTTTTGCAGCACAATGCCCACAGCGTCGCGTAGAGTCGCGAGGTCGTAGTCGCGCACGTCGCGTCCGCCCACAAGCACGGCGCCTTCGGTGGCGTCGTACAGGCGCGCAATCAGCTGCACAAGCGAGCTCTTGCCCGAGCCCGTGCCGCCGAGGATGCCCACCGTCGAGCCGCTCTCGATGCGAAGGTCGATATGCTCGAGCACATCCTCAGCTGCATCCGCGCGGTATTTAAAGGAAACGTCGCGAAACTCGATACTGCCGTCCGCTGGCGCCGCAATCGCGAGGTCTCCCGCGGGGTTGGCGATAAAGGGCTCCTCATCGAGCACCTCGGCGATACGGCCCACACTCGTAAGAGCGCGCGTGAGCAGCAAAAACACGTTGGAAATCATCATGAGCGAATTCATGATCAGCAGCACGTAGCTCATAAAGCCCGTGAGCGAGCCCACGCCCAGCTTGCCGGCGAGAATCATGTGGCCGCCAATCCACAGGATGGAGAGCGCAGCCACGTACATCGACAGCTGAAACACCGGCAGGTTGAGCACCGCGTTGCCGAAGGTCTTGGTCGCCGTGCCGGCGAGCTCGGTATTGACGGTGTCGAACTTGGCCTCCTCGTGCTCGGTACGAACGTAGGCCTTGACGGCACGCACGGCGGTGAGGTCTTCCTGTACCACGCCGTTGAGGTGGTCCATCGAGGTCTGGAGTTGGCGGTAGAGCGGACTGACGCGATAGGTGATGACGCCCAGTACGATTGCCAGCACGGGCAAGATGATCGCAAAGACGTTGGCGAGCGGGCGCGACAGCATCAGCGCGTAGATAAGGCCGACGATAAGCGTCACCGGGCCGCGCACCATAGGGCGAAAGCCGTTGCCCACAGCATTTTGGATAACGGTGATGTCCGTGGTCATGCGGGTGACGAGCGAGCTGGCGTCGTAGTTGTCCAGGTTGCCAAAGGCGAGCGTTTGAATCTTTTTGTACTCGGCCTCGCGCAGGTTGGCGCCTAGGCCCGAGGCAACGCGGGCGGACGTGCGGGCATAACCCAAGCCCAGTACCAGAGAAAGCGCAGCGCACACCAACATGTACGCACCCTGTAGCAGCATGTAGTTGATATCACACGCAGGCACGCCCACATCGATGATGTTGGCCATGATGACCGGGATAAACAGCTCGAGCACCGTCTCGACCGACACAAAGAACACGCCGAGGATGGCATCGCGACGGTATGTCCCTAGATAGGAAAACAGTATTTTGAGATTGCGCACGCAGGTTCAACCCCCATCAAACGTTGTTCGCAAACGCACGTATTATTGCGCGCCGAATAATGGTGTCAAGTATTCCGAAATCGTTTTCTGCAAGGTTAGCGCCGGCGGCGAGTTCTCGTGATGTGTGTCCATATTCACTCGGAATAATGGTGCGCGAGACTTTTTCGCTCCGGCGCCATCACAAACCTTGACTCTACAATCGTTATAGGGTTTTCACTACACTGGTACGTAAACAAACCCAGCCAGAAAGCCCCGCCCATGGAACACGACCTCACACGCGGCAATGTCCTCAAGACCATCGCGGTCTTTGCCCTGCCCTATATGCTCTCGTATTTTTTGCAGATGCTCTACGGCATGGCCGACCTGTACATGATGGGGCAGTTTAGCGGCGCTGCCGGCATCACCGCCGTGGGCAATGGCGCGCAGACGCTCTATATCATTACCGTGACGCTCGTGGGCCTGGCCATGGGAACGACGGTGATCGTCGGCCACGCCGTGGGCTCGCGCCGCTTCGATCGCGCCGAGACCGCCATCGGCAACACCATTACGCTCTTTATGGGTGTCTCGGTGGTGCTGGCCGCTGTCCTGCTCGCACTGTGCCCACAGATCGTGGCGCTCATTGGCACGCCGGCCGAGGCGGTCGAAGGAACCGCTGCCTACCTGCGCATCTGCTTTGTCGGCATTCCGTTTATCGCCGCATACAACATTCTTTCGGCCATCTTTCGCGGGCTGGGCGATTCGCGCTCGCCTATGTACGTGATTGGCGTGGCGTGCATCATCAACATCGCGCTCGATTTTCTATTTATCGGGCGCATGGGGCTCGGCCCCGTGGGCGCGGCGCTCGGCACGGTGACCGCGCAGACGGCCAGCGTTGCCCTCGCGCTCGTGTGGCTCAAGAGCCGTCGCACGAACATCCACGTTAAGCGTAGCGACCTGCGCCCCCAGCCCGAGGTGCTCGGCAGCATCCTTAAGATCGGCGTGCCCGTGGCCGTGCAGGACGGCTGCATCCAGGTGGCGTTTATGTTTATCACCGTCATCGCCAACCACCGAGGGCTCGTCGACGCCGCCGCCGTGGGCCTGGTCGAGAAGATGATCAGCTTCTTGTTCATTGTGCCGAGTTCCATGGGCGCCACCGTCAGTGCACTCACGGCGCAAAACGCCGGCGCGGGCAAGGGCGACCGCGCGCGTCAGGTACTCAAAGACGCCATGACCATCTCGGTGGTGTACGGTTGCTTGATCACGGTGTTGATGTGGCTGGTGGCGCCGGCGTTTATTGGCTTTTTTGCCAAGGACGCTGCAGTAGTCGCGGCCGGTACCGGCTATATGCGCAGCTACATTTTCGACGCAATCTTTGCCGGCATCCACATTTGCTTTAGCGGCTTTTTCGCTGCGTATGGCAAGAGCTACATCGGCTTTGCGCACAACGTGCTGGCCGTGGCGCTCATTCGCGTGCCGGGCGCGTGGCTGCTGTCGAACGCCTATTCCGACACGCTGTTTCCCATGGGCATCGCCTCGCCGTGTGGGTCGATTTTGTCGGCAGTCATCTGTGTTGTCGCGTTTACCGTGCTCAACCGACGCGGGGCTTTTGACAAGTTGGCAGCGTAGCGGGGCAACGCGAGATCGCCCTTATCGATGACATCATCAGCGACGACCCGGCGACCTACGTGACGCAGATCACGGTGCCCGTTGCCCCGTTCAGATAAGAACTGCCTAGATAACGTTCGGCTGAAGGCAGAATCCTGACGTTATAGGCCATATTTTGCCTCAAGGTCATCGAGAGCCTCAAAGGCATCACGCGCCGTGCCAGCAGCACGCTCCCGCTCGGCCACAGCTATACGAGCCATCAGACGAGCCTTAGCCTGTTCCTGAACCATGAGGTCGTAGTCCTCGGATCGAAGTACAACAAATTTGCTATAGCCGTTTTTTGTAACAGTCACTGGACCAGGAGCCTCCCAACAAGCTCGCTAAACGCCGGGGACAGTCCCCGATATGGCGGTTTTACTCCTCCGGAATCGGAAACGCACGGATGAACTCTGCAGGCGAGAAGGTCTTGATGGTCGAGCGCACAAAAGCGGCGCGGTCACGCGTGATGATAAAGTCCACGCCGGCACGCTCGGCCATCGCACGGATACAGCCGTCCTCAAAGTCCGGCTCATCGGAATAGGCGGAGGTAAAACAAGCTTCTTGGTCGAGAGGCTCTACCGAGTAGCTCTTAAGACAGTCGCGCACTACCTCGCGGGCGCGCGCCTCGCCTGCCTGTTTAGTGAGAATGTAGTACGCGTCCTTGAGAGAGCAGGCCGAAACAACACCCTCGATAAGTCCCACGTCAACGAGCCCCTTGGTCATTTGCGCCGCCCCATGCTCCGGCCGACCCGGCAGCACGCAATCGAGCAGAAAATTGGTATCGAGAAATGCCCTCATAGGTAGCGCTCCCTCGCGACGCGCTTTTCATCTTCAACCGTCATCGTATCGAGCGGCGTTCCCTTTGGCATTTTGGCTACGATATCGAGATACTCCTGGTAGTCCTCATCCTCCGCGAGCATCTCGCGAATCTCCTTCCAGGTGATCTTGGGATGCCACATCGTACCCACGTCGCGCTTGGGCTTGTCCGTGCCGCACGCCGGCTTTGCGCCCCCACGCTCCTGAGCAGCGTCATATTCCACCGCAACTGGGCCTTGATAGTCGAGTGGCACAATCTTGAACAACGGCTTGCTCCGCTTGAAGACCACAACCTCCTCGCCCTCATTGGCAACCTTTTCGGCCACCTGCGTAAGGTTTTGGCGCAGTTCCGAAAACGCGACGGTAACCATAACCGCTCCTCTCAACATATATCTTCACTGCTAAGTATACACGTTAATGTTAAGGTTAACGTGTATAAAACTCATCACAATGGGGCAGCCCTGTTGTGGGACCTCACTGCGGGGCCCCTTTGCTTTGTATGAATCTTCTATCGCTCCGGAACGACACCACTCCGCAGGGTCACCCTCAGCAACCTACATGACGCAGATCATGCTGCCCGCCACCACGCCCAAATAAAAACCTCCCGGAAAGTATCAACCTTTCCGGGAGGTTTTCTAATTTGATTATCGATGTCCTAAGCCTGGGGCACCTGACCAGTAGCCAAAATCTGCTCGAGCGCGTCCTCGTCCAGCACGGGCACACCCAGCTGCTCGGCCTTGGTGAGCTTGGAGCCCGCTTTGGGACCGGCGACCAGAAAGCTCGTCTTCTTCGACACGCTGCCCGAAACCTTGGCGCCGAGCACCTTGAGCGCCGCGCCCGCCTCGTCGCGCGTGCGGTTGACGAGTGTACCAGTGAGCACGAAGGTCAAACCCGCAAGCGGCTGTGCGTCGGCGAGCTCGCCCGCCACGCCAGCGTCGGCTGCGGCTTGCGCGTGCGCGGCGCCCAGGTCGACCTCGAGCGACAGGCCCGCCTGACGCAGACGCTCCAGCACGGCAAGATTTTCGGGCACGGCCAGGAACTGCTTGACGCTCGCCGCAATCTTGGGACCGATGCCCTCGCACTCGGCAATATCCTCTTCGCTCGCCAAGATGAGCTTGTCAATCGACAGGAATCGCTCGGCGATAACCTCGCCCACGCTCTTGCCCACGTGGCGGATACCCAGGGCAAACAGCACGCGACCGAGCGGCTGGCTCTTGGACTTGTTGAGCTCGGCGATGATTTTCTCGGCCGTCTTGAGGCCTACCGGAATGGGGTCGCCCTTCTTGACGCCCTTTTTGCTGTTGGAGCTGGCATAGGTGCGCCCCGTGTCCAGGCCGGCGATGTCGTCGACCGTGAGCTGGTAGAAGTCCGCGACATCGTGAATCAGGCCGGCGGCGATCATCTTGTCGACGATCTCGTCGCCTAGGCCATCAACGTCCATGCAGCCGCGACTCACCCAGTGGAGCAGGCGCTCCTTGAGCTGCGCGGGGCAATCGATGGAGACGCAGCGGTAAGCGACCTCGCCGTCCTCGTGGACCACGGGGCTGCCGCACACGGGGCAGACCTCGGGCATGTGCCAGTCGACCGAATCGGCCGGGCGCTTGTCGAGTACCGGGCCCACGACCTCCGGGATCACGTCACCCGCCTTGTGCACGATGATGGTATCGCCCTCGCGCACGTTTTTTCGGCGGATCTCGTCGATGTTGTGCAGCGTGGCGCGCGCGATGGTGGAGCCGGCGACCGTCACCGGATCGAACTCGGCGACCGGCGTGAGCACGCCGGTGCGGCCCACCTGGATGCGAATTTCGCGCAGGACGGTCTGCTTTTCCTCGGGCGGGAACTTAAAGGCGATGGCCCAGCGCGGCGCGCGGGCGGTAAAGCCCAGATCGAGCTGCTGCTGGAAGCTATCGACCTTTACGACCACGCCGTCGATGTCGTAGTCCAGGTCACCGCGATGTTCGAGCGCCTGGGCACAGAACTCGTGAACCTCGGCCGGCGTGGCACAACGGGCCACGTTGGGGTTGACGCTAAAGCCGGCGCTACGCAGCCAGTCCAGAAACTCGCGCTGGCTGTGGACGTGCAACGGGTCGGTATCGGCGATGGCGTAGATAAAGGTGGCCAGGTCGCGGCGCGCCGTGACCTTGGGATCCTTCTGACGTAGACTGCCGGCGGCAGCGTTGCGCGGGTTGGCGAAGGGGTCGCGCCCCTCGGCATCGGCCTCTTCATTCAGGCGGACAAAGCTACCCTTGGGCATATAGACCTCGCCGCGTACCTCGATGGTGCGCTCGCGGTCGGCGCCCATGTGGGCGAGCGCCGGCTCGGACAGGTGCATGGGCACATCCTTGATGGTACGCACGTTGAGCGACACGTCCTCGCCCGTGGCGCCATCGCCACGTGTGGCCGCACGTACGAAGGTGCCGTTTTGGTAGGTCAGGGCCACGCCCAGACCGTCGATCTTGAGCTCGCAGGTATAGGTGACGCTACCGGCACCGAGCGCATCCTCGGTGCGCTGAAGCCATGCGTCGAGCTCGTCCAGATCCATGGCATCGTCCATGGAATACATGCGTGCCATGTGCGTTACCGGCGTAAACTGCTCGCTCGCGTAGCCGCCCACGCGTTGGGTGTAGCTGTCGGACGTCACCAGGTCGGGGTAGGTCGCTTCGATTTCCTGCAGCTCAACAAGCATTTTGTCAAAGGCGGCGTCCGTGATCTCGGGCGCATCGAGCATGTAGTAGCGATAGGCGTGGTAGTCGAGCTCGTGGCGCAGCTCGGCCGCGCGCGCTGCCGCCTGGGCACGGGCGTCGGTCGGCGCAGCGGCATCCGCACTCGCGGGCGTTTCGGTATCGATGTCCACGCCGTCACCAAACAGGCTCGATTGCTCCATAGCGGCACTCCTTCGCTCGATTTCAAACGGATACTAGAGTACCACCGGTCGCAATGAGGCCGAATAGCGGTCTCGAACCGCACCGAATCGGCAGCCGCCAGACTGGAGTGGACAGTTAGTTCAGATACGTATAAATCCTAGAGCTGAATCAGGCACGAACACCCCTGTTTCAACTAATTTGGGCTCCTCGAGACCATGTAAACGTCCCGCTCTCCCTTCCAAACACCCATTCGAGCCCCATCCCAATCAAAAATTGCTCAAAACGCATCCCAAGCTGCCCCAGATTTATACGTATCTGAACTAACTGTCCAGACCATTACGAACCAGGCCTCTTGTCAGCCCCAAGTGATCCGTTTTCCTCCGTCCCCAACGGATCAATAAGTAAAGAGGGGCTGTCCCGCGTTGGCGGAACAGCCCCCTCTGGCATCGGTATGTGCGATACAGCTCGTTAGAAACCCTGGCCGTAGCCCTGGCCCTGGCCCTGCTGGCCCAGCAGCTCCTCCAGATACTGGCGCAGCTGCTCGTCGGTAATACCGCCGTTGCCGGTGTCGGTCGAGCTGTCGTCCTGCTGCTGGTTCTGCAGCTCCTCGTCGGAGCCCAGCTCAACCGTGACCTTCTTCTCTTCCTTGCCGCGCATGAGCGTGATTTCGACTTTCTCGCCCACCTCGTGGCTGCGCAGTGCGATGATCAGGCCATCGGCGCTCGTGATCTCGTCGTCGCTCAGCTTGGTGATGACGTCGCCCTCCTGAATGCCGGCCTTAGCAGCAGGACCATCCTCGACGACGCTCGCCACATACGCGCCGCTATCGGTGCTCAGCTTGTTGGTGCGGGCATTGAGCGCGTTGACGCTCGAAAGCGTAGCGCCCATGTACGGATGCACCGGCGTCTTACCGTCGATAATCTGGTCGGCAATGTTCTTGGCGTAGTTGACCGGAATGGCAAAACCCACGCCCGAGCTGGAGCCCGAGTAGCTCTCGATGAGCGAGTTGATACCCACCAGCTCGCCATTGTCGTTGACGAGCGCGCCGCCGGAGTTGCCCGGGTTGATGGCGGCATCGGTCTGGATCATGTTGGCATAGATGGTGTTGCCGCTGGTAGAGCTCATGGCCGTGGAGCGGTAGAGCGCCGAGACGATACCGGTGGAGACAGACTGCTCGTTGCCAAACGGCGAACCGATCGCCATGACCCACTCGCCCACGTTGAGCTTGGAGGAGTCGCCGATCTCGATCGGGGTAAGCTTGGAAGCGTCGGCGTCCTTGAGCTTGATGACGGCCAGGTCGCTCGAGGCGTCGTTGCCCACGAACTCGGCCTCGTAGGTGGTGCCGTCGTCCATGGTCACCACGTACTGGTCGTAACCATCGACCACGTGGTTGTTGGTGAGGATGTGGCCCTCGGTATCGAGCACCACGCCCGAACCGACGCTGCCCGAGCTGTCCGACTCGTCGGCAGACTGCGAAAGCGAGCCATTCTGGCTGCCGCTCGAAGTGGCGGTGATGGAAACGACGGAGGGCAGGGCCTTGGCAGAAACGGCCTCGGCAAGTGTGGTGTCCTCGGAGTCGATCGTAATCTTTTGCGTCGACGAACCCGAAGCACCCGCCGTCACGGCATTCTTGCCGCCGCCGATATCGAGCGTGCCGCTCATAATGAGCGCAATGACCAGCAGGGCGCCGCATGCGCAGCCGGCGAGCGCTGTAATGAAAATCGGCAGCTTTTTGGTCTTGGTCTTGACCACCGTGTGCTTGTTTACAACCTGTTGGCCGCCCAGCGGCTTGCCGGTCTGTGTGTCGTAAGCCTGCACGTAGGGAATGTTGCTACCGGCAGGCGTCGACTCCACCTGCACGCGCGGCTGCTGCTGGGTCTCGCCGGCGTTGCCCGCATCCTGGGGACGCTGGGAATCGTACTCGCTCATAGCTGCGATCCTTTCGTCAAATAACCAAAGGCCCGCCAAACATGTGGCGGGCCATCATTGTTCACGTTGAGTTGTACCCCAATATGCGGGCGTACGTGTATGAGAACGCAATCTTTTAGGAAGGCTTAAGTTCTGCTGCAGACCCAAAAGGACCCGGCCTGCGTCAAAACCACCACGAAGGTGCCTGTCCCCTTTGTGGTGGAAATCTAGTCCTTAAACAGATAACCCACGCCACGGACGGTGGTGATATGTGCTGCGATCTGCGGGCCCACCTTGGAACGGATGCGTCGAATGTGCACGTCGACGGTGCGCGTGCCGCCGCAGTACTCAAAGCCCCACACGCGGTGCAGCAGCACCTCGCGGCTGTAGGCGCGGTTGGGATGCGTCGCCAAAAAGCTCAGCAGCGAGTACTCCATCAGCGTCAGGTCGATAGGCTCGTTATCGAGCGTCACCTGGTAGGTAGCCAGGTTAATCTCGAGGTTATCGATGTTGAGCACATCGTCGGCGGTGACGGTCTCCTCCTCGCCCATCAGGCGCTGCGCACGAGCCTTGAGTTCGTTGGGCGTCGCCGTGGGGCATACAAAGTCGGCATGCGCATGATTGGGCAGACGCAGGGTGCCAAGGGCCTCGTCGTCGACGATCACCAGCATGGGGACGCCGCCACGATCGTCAAGCCACTTGGCAATCTGATCGATGCGGTCACTGCGGATGCCATCGGAATCGAGGATCAGCAGGTCAAAGTCGTGCGCCGCAGTCGGCGAATCGGGGGTGGCCAGGCTCACCTCGACACCCAGGGTGGTCGTCAAGCTGCGGGCAAACTCGTGGAAGCGCGTCGTGCGCGCCATGAACAGGGCACTCTTTTCGGACATATCGGCCTCCAAAAAAATGAGCTCAATCGTACTGGAACAAGCCAGCGCGATTAGGAGTTCGCCAGGTAGTGCTTGATCTCCCACTCGGTGATCGTAGACTCAAACTTATGCCACTCGTCGCGCTTCTTTTTGAGGAAGAAGCTGTGGATATGCTCGCCGAGGGCATCCTTCATAAACTGCGAGTCCTCAAACACGTCGAGCGCCTCTTTGAGCGAACGCGGCAGCGGCGTGTAGCCGGCCTCGACCATCTGGCGGTCGGTAAGCTTGAGCGTCTCGGCCGTTGCCTCGGGCGGGAGCTCCAGCTTGCGCTCGATGCCGTCCAGACCAGCCGCCAGCGTGACGGCGTTGACCAGATACGGGTTGGCCATGGGATCGGGACTGCGCAGCTCGATGCGCGTGGACAGCTGCTTGCCGGGCTTGTAGACCGGGATGCGGACCATACTCGCGCGGTTGCGCAAGCCCCACGTGGCGTACTGCGGCACGGAGTCGCCACCCGTGGTGATGCGCTTGTACGAGTTGACCGTGGGGTTGGTGATGGCGCTGATCTCGCGCGCGTGCGCCAGAATGCCGGCCATGTAGCGCTTGGCGATATCGGAGAGGTGGTACTTCTCGTCGTCCTCGCCCCAAAAGACGTTGTTGCCGTCGTGGTCGAATAGCGACTGGCACAGGAACATAGCGCTGCCGTCCTCGCCCGCCAACGGCTTGGGCATAAAGGAGGCGTGGCAACCGCTCTCGTAGGCCTGCTGCTTAATGATGAGCTTGGCCGTGGTGATGGCGTCGGACATGCTCAGGGCCTCGGCGTGGCGCAGGCTCATGCCGTGCTGTGAGCGGCCGGCGGCGTGGAAGGTGTACTCCACGGGCACGGACATCTTCTCGAGCGTGAGGACTGTGTTGCGACGCAGGTCGCGAGCGGCATCGCTCACCGAAAGATCGAAGTAGCCCACGTTGTCGAGCGGCTCGGGGGTGTGCTCGTCGGGGAAATAGTAATACTCCAGCTCGGCGCCCACGTTGAGCAGATAGCCGGCCTTTTCGGCCTTGTAGAACATGCGGCGCAGGGCATCGCGCGGGTCGCCGGCGAAGGGCTTGCGGTCGGGGGTACACACGTCGCAGAACACGCGGGCGACGCCGTTGTGGCTCGGGCGCCACGGCAAAATCTGGAAGGTCGAAGCATCGGGAAACGCCAGCATGTCGGCTTCCTCGGGCGTGGCAAAGCCCTCGATGGCGGAGCCGTCAAAGCCAATACCCTCCTCAAAAGCGACCTCGAGGTCCTCGGGGCTAATGGCAAAGTTCTTGAGGCGGCCGAGAATGTCGACAAACCACAGACGCACAAAGCGGATGTCACGCTGCTCTACGGAGCGGAGTACGTAATCGATGTTCTGCTGGTTCATGTCGCTCCCCTTTCTTTCGGGCGGGTTTCGACTGGTCTATATCGCAGATACTATCGCAGAAAAATGTTTCCGCAGGGTTAAAGCGTATCAAGCGCTCAAAAAACGTGCGCGAACAGGCAGTTGCGAACGAGCGGCTAGCGTTCAGATTCGGAGACAATTTGTCTACAGGCTCGTTCCAGCGTAGGGAACTCCATCGTCACTGCATCCCAAACAACCGAGCGGTCGACATTGCCGTAATCATGCGCAAGATAATTTCTCATGCCGACAATTCCACGCCACTCAATTTCGGGATGAAGCCGCTGCGAGCGTTCCGACAACTTGCCCGCTTCTTCCGTCACCCTAAGCGCACACATCAAAAGGGAGTCCGCCAACGCCCTCGTCCGCACGTCATTCGCATGCAGAAACTGGTCTTCGGTGATATTAAAAGCCTCGATGCGCTCGTTCGTTTCAGAGATGGCCTCCAAAACCTCTTGAGCGCGGAGGCCGTCTGACTTACGCGCGATCATAAAGGATCACTCCTTCGCGCTCGATTACCGCGGCAAGATCATCATCAAGATAGTCACTCGAGACGAGGTCAACCTGCTTCCCGGTTTCTTTGCGCACCGCCTCGCCAAACGCCGACAACGCGAAAAGACCAAAGCCATGCTCGCGATCGACTTCGAGACGCAAGTCAATATCACTATCGGCATGCGCCTCGCCACGGGCATACGAACCAAAAAGGATCACGGTCTTGATGGCGGGAATCGAGCTGGCTGCCTCGCGGACGGCGGACTCGATCCGAGCAATATCCAAAATGTCTGCGGCGACGTTTTCGCTCGCAGAGTTTTTACCAAGTGAAGGAACAAACGGCAGCGAGCGCTCGCGCAGCATCTGCCTCATAAACATATTGACTGCAACAGACGAAGTCATGCCAAGTTCTTCGCACAGCTCGGCAAATGAGTCTTTAATTGACGAGTCCACTCGCACACTCAGCACAGACGCGGCCATGGATACCTCCTGTATGACATTGTCTATATATTATCACACAGACTAGCGCGAGGTCGAGGCGCGGTGTTCGATGTGGCCGGGAATCTCGATGCGTTTGGGCGCCAGCTTTGCGGCCTCGCCCACGGTGGTGGTAACAACGTCGATACGCTCGGAGAGGCGCTCGACCACGCGCTCGGCAATGGCGAGGGTGTCTTGCGCGGCCGTGGTCACGCCGCCAAAGAGCACGTAATTCCAGGGATAGTCGTCAAACGTTGCGATCTTGAGACCCGCCGGCAACGACGGTCCCAACTGTGCCAGTGCCTCGGTCAGGCGCAGAAAGACCAGGCCGTTGACGGCAATGAGGCCGAGCTTTTTACCTGCATAGCCGCGGATGGTCTCGTCCAAGCGACCGACACCCGTGGCGCCACCGTCGGCCAAGGTGACGACCTCGCCCGCAAGGCCGCGTCGCGAAAGCTCGTCGGCAAAGGCCTCGGCGCGCTCGCGACGCACGGGGCTGTCGTCGCTCGCCTCGGTGAGCAGGCACAGGCGCTCGCTGCCCGCAGCAGCCAAGGCGTCTACCAAGCCAGCGACCAGCTCACGGTTGTTAGATGTCACCAGATCGACACCGCCGTCGGCAACATCGCGGTCGAGCAGCACAACAGGCAGACGTCCCGCTGCCGCGGCGATCGCCTCGTCATTGCCTCCGCAGGTGTTGACGACCAGACCGTCCACGCCAGCATCGATAAGTCTGGCGAGCGACTCGGCCTCCTTAGCGGGGTCGTTGCCGCTAATGGCCGTCATGAGCGAGCAGCCGCGCGCGGCGGCGCTGGCGGAAAGCCCTTCGAGCATGGCGCTCGAGAACGGGTTGGCGATGTCGGCCAGAATCACGCCGATGAGGTTGGTGCGCGAGCTGCGCAGATTGCGCGCGGCGGCACGCGGGCGATAGCCGGTGCGCTCGATAACCGCTGCGATGCGAGCACGGGTTTCCTCGGTCATCTGCCCGGGGCGGTTATTGAGATAGCGCGAAACCGTGGCCGGACTCACGCCCGCCTCGGCGGCAATGTCCTTGATTCTCATCTGCGCCATAGCGCACCCCGTTTCCCAATTGTCGGCAGTCTGAGCCATTTTAGGCATTTTTTAAAAATCTCGGTTGCAAAACGCTGTAGGTGAGTATACTACAACTCGAAACGAAACCGATTTCGTAAACCGATTTCGGCAAGCGTTGGCACGGTGGTGCAAAGATGCACCCTACCGTCTTGGCACCTCCGTGTCAACGCCATATCAAAGGTGTACGCACGAGCAAGAAGGAGCTGCGCGACCATGGGTAAAACGGTTCTTACCTTCGGCGAGATCATGATGAGACTCTCGCCCAAAGACCATCTGCGCATTGAGCAGGCGACCGAGTTTGATGTCCGCTACGGCGGCGCCGAGGCAAACACCGCGCTATCCCTGGCCTACCAGGGCGACAAGGCCGCTTACGTCTCCGTTGTCCCGGCCAACCGTCTGGGCGAGTGCGCTCTGCGTTCGTTGAAGGTCTATGACGTCGACACCACGCGCGTCGTGCGTCAGGGCGATCGCCTGGGCTCCTATGTCTTTGAGGTCGGCGCCTCGCAGCGCGGCAACGGCTGCGTCTACGACCGCAAGTACTCTGCCATCAACATGGCCAAGCGCGACGTCTTTGACTGGGACGAGATCCTCAAGGGCATCGATGTCTTCTATTTCTCCGGCGTGACGCCCGCTGTCTCCGACGAGATGACCGCTGCGTGCAAGGATGCCCTCACCGCTTGCCGCGCCAAGGGCATCACCACCGTGTGCGACGTTAACTATCGCGGCAAGATGTGGTCACCCGAGAAGTCGCAGGTCACCATGAAGGAACTCCTGCCGCTCGTCGACATCTGCATCGCCAACGACGAGGATGCGCCTGCCGGCCTCGGCATGACCTGCGTTTCTGGTTCCCTTGCCCACGGCATCGAGGAGCGCGACACCTATGTCGAGATGGCCCGTCAGATCTGCGCCAAGTACGGCTGCAAAAAGGTCGCTTCGGTCGTTCGCAACATCTCCTGCGTCGAACGCTCCGTCTGGATGGGCATGCTCTTTGACGCCGAAAGCGGTGAGCACTGGTTCTCCCCTGCTCACGACGTACACGTGCTCGAGGGCGTTGCCGCCGGCGACGCTTTCAACGCCGGCCTCGTCCATGCCCTCATCAACGACTTTGACCCGCAGGACGCCGTCAACTACGCAATTGCAGCCTCGATCCTCAAACTCACCATCAAGGGCGATTCCAACCTGGTGACCGCCGACGAGATCGCCGCTGTGGCCAACGCCGCCGACGGTGGCACCCGCGTCGCCCGTTAATTCGTTCCCCATTCCGCGGGCCGCAGCTTTCCAATCCCATACCCCTGCGGCCCGCTCCCCGATTCCTCCGGTCGGGCAAAACCACCAGTCCCATTCCGGTTTTGCCTGGCATTCCCTACATGACTGGTCGAGCAGCCGGTTTTGGAATTGCTTGAACCCCAAGCAGTGCCTCCGATAACCAATCCAGAATCGGCTCCTGACCAGCACATTTGTCAATCACGCGCCCGTGCGCACCACACATCGAAAGGAACATCATGTTCGATCAGTTCTACACCACGCTTGAGTCCCTGGGCATCGTGCCGGTCGTCGTGCTCGACAAGGTCGAGGACGCCGCTCCGCTCGCCCACGCCCTTATGGCAGCTGGCATGAAGTCCGCCGAGGTCACCTTCCGCACCGCCTGCGCCGCCGAGTGCATCGCCGCTATGGCCGAGGCCGAGCCCAAAATGTGCGTCGGCGCCGGCACCGTCCTGACCGTCGAGCAGGTTGAGCAGGCTCGCGCCGCCGGTGCCAAGTTCATCGTCTCCCCGGGTTATAACGAGGACGTCGTGAAGCACTGCATCGACATCGACCTGCCCGTGCTGCCCGGCACCGTGACCCCCTCCGAGGTCACCGCGGCCGAGAACCTGGGTCTCAAGGTCACCAAGTTCTTCCCCGCGTCCCAGTATGGCGGCCTGAACACCATCAAGGCCCTCGCCGCTCCGTTTGTCGGTCACCGCTTTATGCCTACCGGCGGCGTGAGCACCGCCAACGTCGAGGAGTACCTGAGCTCCTCCGCCATCATCGCCTGCGGTGGCACCTGGATGGTCAAGCCGGCCCTGTTTGCCGACGGCGACTTCTCCAAGGTCGAGCAGATCGCCCGCGAGGCCATGGACGTCGTCAAGAAGGTCCGCGGCTAGGTTTAGCTCTCTATCGTGAAAGGGGGCGTGCCCTAGACCTCGCCCCCTTTCTTTTAAAGCGGCTCGGAAGCGCGCCGTTTCCGTCACGAACAAGAACCGAAACCGTCTTGTATGCTGATAGAACGTGACGGAAGCGACACGCCCCCGAGCCGCTTTGCCTACTCGGCTGGCAACCGCGTCCAACTGAGCCACTTCGGTAAAAGCCGAGCCATCAAAACAGCTGCGGCGCCGTCTGGAGGAATGGACCCTTGCTTCCGGTCTTTTCCTCCAAGCGGCGCCGCAGCTTTTTTGTGCCCCGGTAGCGTCTCGCACTTGCGGTGAATTACGGACTGTTTACGCCATCAGAGCCGCAAAACAATCCCTATTTCACCGCAACTAATGAAGGGGGCGAGTTAGATGGCCGTATCTTTGGACAGCTCAAAGTAATCGGGATGCAAGGCGATAACCGGGCCCTGCTCCTCGGGCATCAGGTGCAGGTGCGTCTCTGCCAGATAGCTCGCCGCGTCGGTATCGCCCCTCTTAATGGCCTCGAGAATCCGGCGATGCTGCCGACGAATCGGCTCCCAATCCAGATCCTGCGACACCATGCGCAACCAGTTGTATCGCTCAAAATGCGTGTTGATGCTCTTCATCCAATCCCACAACATGTGACGACCGGCAATCTCAAAACACGTCTCATGGAACAGGTTATCCAGATCAAAGAAACGACGCGTCTCGCTATGGTCGAGCGACTCGGACTCGGCAAGAATCTGCTCGAGCCGACACTTCTGCTCGGGTGTGGCGGCAGAGCAGCATTTAATGAGCACGCTTCTCTCGAGTTTTTCGCGCAAGAAACAAGCGTTCTCGGCGCGTTCCATGCTGATCTTAGAGACATAGGTGCCGCTTTTGGGACGAGTTTCCACCAGTTCCTGCTCACGCAGGCGCACAAAGGACTCGCGAATGGGCGTGCGCCCGATTCCCGTCTCCTTTTCCAGACCAATCGCCGAAAGGCGCGTGCCAGGCTTGAGCTCGGCATAGATGATCTTAGAGCGCAATGCGTTGTATGCCTGGTCTTGCAGGCTCTGATAATGCTGGTGTTGTTCCATAAAGCCCTCGGATGAAGCCTCGGTTAATCGAATACCACCATGCAATACTATCGCATCCCCCGCCCCCTCATAAGTTGCGGTGGAATAGTTCCTGCTCAAAGCCTTCAGCAGCAAAAACAGGAACTATTCCACCGCAACTTCCAACAGTCTTTTTGGGACGGGGCTTTTTGGCCACCCCGGGCCGCAGGTCGGCCCCTTGCCACAAAAGTGGCCCATCTACTACGTTAACACGGATAGCCTCGGCCATACCGAAAACCGTGAAAACAAAACCGCAGGTAGACAGCTTGTCGATTTTCGAAAAAGCCGACTATGGTTAACCCCTGCGGCTTAAACGTAGTAGATAGGCCCTTTTCGTGGCGCAGCACTACTGCACCCCAAATTGGCACCCCGAGCCCTTGTGACTTGCCAACAAGCTGTTCGCCCAGCGCTTTATCCGCGCGGCATTTGGAAAATAGCACCACCGCAAAACCCGCGAGTAGCGCTTACTTTGCTATATCTCACTATACTTTGCTATATCTTGCTATACTTTGCTATATCTTGCTATATCTTGAGCAAAGGTGGCTCACATGCAAACAAACCCTTTTAAGCCCACAGCAGGTAAAACACCTCCCACGATTATCGGCCGCGAAGATGTGCTCGAAGAATTCAATGAGGGCCTCGTCAACGGGCCTGGTGCCCCGGGGCGCCTAATGCGCATAGCCGGCGTCCGTGGAACGGGCAAGACGGTCCTCCTTGACGAGTGCTCACGTTTGGCGCAAAGCCGTGGCTGGACGGTCATAAAAGAGGTTGCAACCGAGGGACTTTGCCAGCGCATTCTCGAACAGCTGCAGCCCAAATTCCAGGCCAAACACGCCAGATTTGAGCCCACCGTAGCTGGCATGTCCATCGGCAGCATAGATATTGAGCGAATCGGCCCATCGCTACGCGACGCCATGAGACAGACAATATCCAAGAATGGAAATGGCCTGCTCATCACTCTCGACGAAGTTCAAGACGCAGAGCTCGATGAGGTCCGAACGCTCTCCATTGCGATTCAGCAGGTTATCGGCGAAGACCTTGATATCGCCTTTGTTTTTGCTGGGCTGCCTTCGATGATTGAAAGTATCATCAACGGAAAGACACTTACGTTTTTGCGCCGTGCCCTCCCCTTTGACCTGAAGGCTGTGGCAGTAACCGAAGTGTCGTACTCCCTCGAGGAAACCATTGAAGCGTCTGGCATGGAGTTGCAGCCAGGTATTGCCGGCCAACTTGCCGAGGCAACGCAAGGCTATCCTTTCATGATCCAACTCGTTGGATACTACGCATGGCAGTTGGCAAGACGCGCACACACAGCGATTATTGGAGAAGAAGAAGCCGAGCGTGGCATTGCAACGGCACGCGAACGCTTCTGCGCCATGGTGATTGAGCCCGCGCTGCAGCGCATTCCGCCCACGTGCATCGCTTATCTGCTGAGCATGGCGTCTTTGGGGCAGACGAGCTCGACCAGCATGGTTGCCGATGCCCTAAACAAAACGCCTCAACAGGTGAGCTCCGTCCGCAGCCGCCTGTTAAGAGAATCGATTATCGAGGCTCCTTCGTACGGCAAGGTCTCATTTGCCATCCCCTACATGCGCGACTACCTCTACGAACACAAAGCCGAACTGGAAGTTGAACTGTAGAAACGGCAACTGCCCTGCAAGACGAAAACCGTTTTCATACGGATTTAAAGCAGACGTAAACGGTTTTCGTCTGTTTTACGTTCGGAAATAAGACGCAAATTGCACTTTCGTATGGTTTTACGCCAAACGCAACACGCTTTCGTCCGGCTATGCGTCCCCAATCCAGACGAAAAAGGCCCCGAGCTCGTGTGAACTGCACCCCAAAACTTGGACGGCTTAAATAAGAACTACGCCGCAAGGGACT
>UQXC01000032.1 GCA_900544995.1 uncultured Collinsella sp.
TTGAGCACCACCGTGGCCCGCCGCGCGGCCCGAAAACCGGCAGCCGCAGTAATTCTGCCGATACATACCCAGCTCGCGCGAGCGACGCGTCGCCTCGGGGTAATACGGGCGGAAATCGCGAATTACTGGGGTGAGCCCATGTGCCGCCGCCAAGCGCTCCAACACATCATTGCAGGTTTCGAACAACTGATACGGCGAGACGGCGAGCGTCGTGCCCACAAACTCAAACCCGCGCTCCTGGGCCACACGGCACGCCTCGGCCAGACGCAGGGCATAGCACGCGCGACAGCGACGGGCTCGGTCGGCGCCCAGCGGTGCCACGCCGGTCTCCCAGCGATCGCGGTCCTCCCCTGCCTCGATGAGCTCGATGTCGCCATCGGCACACCACCGGCGCAGCTCGTCCAAGCGGCGCTGCCATTCATCGCGCGGTTGAATATTGGGGTTGGTCCAGCAAATCGTGGGCTCAAACCCCTCCTCGCGCAGCAGGCGAACCGGCTCAAGCGAGCATGGTGCACAGCACGCATGCAGCAGCAACGGCTTCATCGACATCTCCTCACCCAAAAAAGCGCACGCCAAAGGACGTATCCTCGCAGGCGACAATGCGGCGGTCGCGCAAAATGGTCCGCACGTAATACCAGTCGCCCACACAGCCTGACAAATGCAAGCCGGCCGCCAGATAGCACAGCAGCGGATAGCCCGAAAACGCAAACCCCAGGGCAAACGCTGTCGTCACAACAACCGTCGGCGCCAGGCAAATCGCCATATACCGCCGGCGCGAATACACAATCCCCTCGGCGCAGGCATAAATCATGCACGTCTCACGGTTCGCTCCAAAAGTCACGTGCGCACCCGCGGGCGCAAACAACTTAAAGAACGCTGCATGCACCAGCTCGTGCACGGCAAATGACGCCGCAGAAACCGCAGCCAAGCCGACTATCCAGCCCACGACAGCCATCCAGCCGCCCGCGTCAGCCGCATCCAAGTCTGCAGGCCCGCCCAGCAGCATAAACACCGGCACCAGGCACACGGCAAACACGCCGACTACGACCATCCCCCACACGAAGCAAGCGTGCAGAAAATCCTCGTCCTCAAACGCATGTATGTTGGAAATCTCATTCATAGCATCTTAGGATAGCGCCCCTGCCACGCACCCGCCCGCATGTGCGATAATGTCGAACGATATGCACGAATTGACCACCGCGCCGCCGAGCCCCGCGCCCGGCCGCGCCCTCACCATATGCGAAGGAGTCCCATGGCATCCAAATACTCCATGAACGACCGTCCCAGCTGGCCTCGCCGCGCCATCGTTACCGCCGGCGAGCCCTACGGCAACAAGGGCCTTCACTTTGGCCACGTTGGTGGCGTCTTTGTCCCGGCCGACTTCTTCGCCCGCTTCCTGCGCGACCGTCTGGGCCGCGAGAACGTCATCTTCACCTCGGGCACCGACTGCTACGGCTCGCCCATCATGGAGAGCTACCGTAAGCTCAAGGAGAACGAAGGCTACGGCAAGTCCATCGGCGAGTATGTCGAGTCCAATCACTCCCGCCAGGCCGCGACCCTCAACAACTACAACATCAGCTGCGATATCTACGGCGGCTCGGGCCTTGAGCCGGCTGCGCAGATTCACAACGAGGTGACCGCCGAGATTATCGAGCGCCTGCACGAGCAGGGCACCATCTCCAAGCGCTCCACGCTGCAGTTCTACGACGCCAAGGCCGGCACGTTCCTCAACGGCCGCCAGGTGATCGGCCGCTGCCCCATCCAGGGCTGCAAGTCCGAGAAGGCTTATGCCGACGAGTGCGACCTGGGTCACCAGTTTGAGCCCGAGGAGCTCATCGCGCCCAAAAGCCAGCTCACCGGCGAGGTGCCCGAGCTGCGCCCGGTAGACAACCTCTACTTCGACCTGCCGGCCTACCTCGACTTTATGAAGACCTATACCGCCAAGCTCGCCCAGAACCCGCAGGTTCGTTCCGTGGTCTCCAAGACTATGGAGGAGTGGCTGCTGCCGGCTCAGCTCTATATCCAGAACAAGTTCCGCGAGGCCTTCGATGCCGTCGAGGATCAGCTTCCCGAGCACACCGTGCTGGAGCCCGAGGGCAACAAGAGCAGCTTTACCGTCACCTTCCCCAGCTGGAAGGAGCGCGACGACGCCCACGCGGTGCTCGCCAACGGCGGCGTGCGCTTCCGCAGCGGCAAGGCGCTCGTGCCCTTCCGCATCACCGGTAACATCGGCTGGGGCGTTCCGGTGCCCGAGGTCGATGGCGTCTCCGACGTCACCTGCTGGTGCTGGCCCGAGAGCCTGTGGGCGCCCATCAGCTATACGCGTACCGTGCTCGCGCGCGATGCCAAGGCCGCCGGCGTGACCGAGGGTGTCGCCGCCCAGGATGCCGCCCTCATGGGCGAGCCCGCTGCCGACTCCACGCAGGTCCCCGCGCCCACCTACCAGCACAGCTCGCTCGACTGGCGCGACTGGTGGTGCTCGGACGACGCACAGATCTACCAGTTCATCGGTCAGGACAACATCTATTTCTACTGCATCGCTCAGACAGCCATGTGGGAGGCCCTGGGTTGGGACCTTACGCAGAGCACCGTCAGCGCCTGCTATCACCTGCTCTACATGGGCAAAAAAGCCAGCTCGTCCTCGCAGACGCCTCCCCCGCCGGCAGACGACCTGCTCAACCACTACACCTGCGAGCAGATGCGCGCGCACTGGCTGTCGCTCGGCCTGTCCGAGAAGCCGGTAAGCTTTAGCCCCAAGGCATATGACACGCGCGTGACCGGCAAGGACAAGGACGGCAACGAGGTGCGCGCCTGCGACGACAAGCGCGTTATCGACCCGGCCCTTAAGGAGAGCGCCCTTTTGACCGGCGTGTTCAACCGTCTGGCACGCAGCTGCTTCTACGGCGTCGCCGTCAAGGAGGGCGACGAGAGCCCCTACCGCAACGGCTGCATCCCCGCTGGTGCCGCTTCTGACACCGTGGTCGAAGCCGCCCAGCAGGCAACCCTTGCCTTTGAGCAGGCCATGTACAAGTTCGAGACGCACCGCGCGCTTGCCGTGTGTGACGACTACCTGCGCGCCGCCAACAAGCGCTGGAGCGACGCCTCCAAGGCCGCCAACAAGCTCGAGGGCGAGCCAGCAAACGCCGCCATGACGCAGGCCCTCGTCGACGCCTTTACCGAGCTGCGCGTGGCCACCGTCCTGATGCACGGCATCGTTCCGGCCGGCTGCGAGCTCATCTGCGAGTACTTCAACGTTGACCCGGTCGCCTTCTTTAGCTGGGATAACATCTTTGCCTCCACGGACGAGTTCGTGGAGAGCCTGGGCGAGAAGCCCGGTGAGCACCGCGTGAAGCCGCTGCCCCCGCGCTTCGACTTCTTTAGCAAGCACGAGAGCCAGTACTAAAGCACGCCAGCAGCGGCGTGCCCGGAAAGTAGTCAATTTGGAACGGGAAGGAAAGACGGATGTCCAAGCCGCGTCGTCGTAAGCAGAAAAAGCAGGTTAAGCCCGAGCTCAAGCTTAGGCAGTTTGCCTCCACCGAGCTTTCCGACCAGCTTGCCGCCCTTCCCTGCGCCGCCGACCTGCCGTGCTTTATGGTCGATACGGTCGCCGGCGCCTATGCGCCCGCCGATGCCGAGCTCATGATCGAGGGCTTCGGCGCCGCGGTCACACGCCCGGTCACACTGCGCGCCAACACGCTCAAGGCAACCGCCGAGGACATCGCTGCGGCGCTCGATGCCGCTGGCATCGCCCACAACCCCGTCGCCTGGTACCCGGACGCCTTTATCCTGCCCGAGGCCCAGGTTTCCGATCTGTGGGATCTCGACATCTACCGCGACGGCAAGATCTATCTGCAGAGCCTGTCGTCCATGATGCCGCCGTTGGTCCTGGGCGCCCAGGCAGGCGAGGACATCCTGGACATGTGCGCAGCCCCTGGCGGCAAGACGACGCAGATCGCCGCCCTCACCCAGGGCCAGGCACACCTCACGGCCTGCGAGATGAGCATTCCCCGCGCCGAAAAGCTTGAGTCCAACCTCCACCGCCAAGGTGCCAAAAACGTGCCCGTCATGCGCATCGACGCACGCGAGCTCGACGAGTTCTTCCGCTTTGACCGCATCCTGCTCGACGCTCCCTGCACCGGCACGGGCACCGTCATCAGTGGCAACGAGAAAAGCCTGCGCGGCCTCACCGAGCAGTTGCTGAGCAAGTGCGCCCGCTCGCAGCGAGCACTTCTGGACCGCGCCATGGGTGCCCTCAAACCGGGCGGCACGCTCGTCTATTCGACCTGTTCGATCTTGCCGCAGGAAAACGAGGACGCCCTGCAAGAGGCCCTCGACAAGCATATGGACTGCGAGCTCATCCCCCTCGACGGCACGCCAAGCGAAAGTGAAGCACGACGCACCCAGGAAGCTGGTGAGGAGCCGCGCATCGAGTCCAACGCTCTGACCGAAGCCATTGCCGCGGGTCAGGTATCGGCCATCGCCAACGGCCTGCCCGGCACGCTCACCATTCCGCCTAGCCGCGACTTTGAGGGCTTCTACATTGCCCTGATCCGAAAACGCAGCTAGCGCACGGATCCAAAACTCAACAAGCTATCTCTGTGCGCGTTTGCCCTGCTGGTCGCGATGCTGTTTAAGCATCGCGCGCTCCTTGCGTTCGGCCCTTTTACCCTTAATGGCCGTGACCACAAAGTAGATGACCGCGGCGGCAACGATTGCGGCCACACACAGGCCGATCGAGCCAAACATTGCTGTCAATTCCATACCGCGTCACCTCTCTTTTAAACGGGGCTTTCAAGATAGCACCTCGATACCCGCCACCACAGCTCCTTCACGTTCGCCGGCCCTTCGGTCTAACGGATGGCGCGGCGGGGAAAAATCAACTCGTCAAACGATTTAGCATTCGCAATTCCGGCTGCATCGCGCCGGCCATCATCACATAGAATCGAGCCTCCATGGATACCCTCAACGATCTAAATGAGCGCGTCGACGCTTTTGTCGGCACCAGCTCCTTCGACACGCCTGCCGCGGCAAACGACCAAGCTCCCATCGATGTACCCGCCGAGGTTCACGAGGACATCGTCGCCTCGGTCGATTTCTCCGAGGTCGAGCTCGCAGACGAGTTCACCGAGCCCCAGGTAGCCGTGACCCCCAACGGACTGCTCCCCATGGAGCCGCTGCCCATCGACGGGCGTTTGCGCAAGGCGGCCCTTCGCATGCCCGACGAGATCGAGGAGGCCAGCGGCTTTACGCTCTTCGGCCGACGCATCAAGTCGCTCATTTACACCACCGACGTCGCGGTTATCCGCAACTCCAACGCCGATGCCGTCTTTGCGGTCTACCCTTTCACGCCGCAGCCCGCCATTACGCAAGCGCTGCTGACCGTCGCCGAGTGCCCGGTCTTTGTAGGCGTGGGCGGCGGAACTACGACCGGTAAGCGCTCCGTGCAGATGGCAGCCGTCTCCGAGATGCAGGGCGCGGCGGGCTGCGTGGTCAACTCCCCTGCTACTGCCGAGATGGTAGAGCACATCACCAACATCGCCGACATCCCCGTCATCGCCACGGTCGTTCGCTGCGACGACGATGCCCACGCCAAGGTGCGCGCCGGCGCCAAGATTCTCAACATCGCCGCCGGCAAGAACACGCCCCAGGTCCTACGCGAGCTGCGCGAGCACTATCCCAACCTGCCGCTCATCGCGCCGGGCGGCAAGACGCCAGAGAGCATCCGTGAAACCATCGCCGCCGGCGCCAACGCCATCATCTGGACGCCGCCTTCGGCCCAGCAGCTACAGACCGACATGATGCAGCGTTATCGCAAGATGAAGGAAGACGCCACACCTGTCATCTCGCGCGACGACGTGCCCATTATCGACCAGGTCGCCGCCGCCGAGGTCAGCCAAGTCGAGAACATGAATCCCGACGTGCCGATTCCCGACGAAGTCATCGAGCGCGTCGCTTCGATCCACGAGCGCGTCGAGGAGCATCGCGCCAATCGCGGCCTCAAGCCGTCACTGCACGGCTTCTTCTTCCGCGGAAAGAAACGCTAGCCGCAACAGCAAGGCCCGCTCCACAAACGTGAGACGGGCCGTTTTCGTTTGAGCAATCATGCAGCGACGTGATGGGGCAAATTAATCCACGCGCTTGTCGCCCATAAAGAAGAGCGCCACCGTACCGGGTCCGGTATGCGAGCCAATCAGAGTACCGATGTCATTGATCTCGATCTTGCCTTTAAGCTGCGGAACCTGTTCCTCAATCAGCGCCGCGACCGCCTCGGCATCCTCGCGGCACGCCGACTGCGACATGATGCACTTACCCGAATAATCCGCACCGTCCTGTACGTGTGCCATCATGGTCTTAGCCATCTCGGAAATCGCGCGCTTCTTAGTGCGAATCTTCTCACGCGGTGCCAGCTTACCGTCGCAATCGACCGTCATAAGCGGGCAAATCTTGAGCGCCGTGCCGATGATCGCGCTCGCGGCCGAAATGCGACCGCCGCGCAGGTAGCTCGACAGATCGGTCGAGAAGAACCAGTGGTGCAGGTTGAGTTTATGCTCCTCAATCCAAGCGGCCGTCTCGTCGAGTGAAGCCCCGCTATCGCGCACGTCGGCGGCATATTCCAGCAACAGACCAAAGCCCGAAGACGCCCCCAGCGAATCGATGACGCGCACCTTGCCGCCCTGGGGATAGCGATCCGCGAGCATCTGCGCCGCGACGCAGGCCGATCCATACGTGCCCGAAATACCCGACGACAACGTCAGGTGCAGCACGTCTTTGCCCTCGGCAACAAACGGCTCCCAAAACTCCTCGTACTCACCCACGCTCACCTGAGACGTCTTGGGCATGGCGCCCGCGGCAATCTGGGCAAAAAACTCGTCCGGCGTAATCGACTGATACAGATCGTCCGTATAGACAACATCGTCGATCTCGTAATGAAAATACGCGACAGGGATATTGCGCGACACAAAGAACTCACGGGTTCGATCGGCGGCGGATTCACAGGTCAGGACAAAATCACTCATCTGAGGCTCCTTACTCATTGCTGCGCAAATTATCGCACAGTGAGCCTACATGCGGTACATATGTCCACTATTTACCAAATCGAACCAAAAATAGTGAACATCTTTACCACCATCGTCTCCACCGACCCCACGCATAAATATCTGAGAAAACACCCTCTGTCGTCTCCACCCAACCGACACATCTACCTTCACTAAATCGATTTACCAAACCGTTCAGTCGACAATTCAGCCGCTGGCGCAAAATCGAAACAAAAGCGGCGCATACTGATAAACGTTTGACGCTGTTTATCAGTTTTACCAGCCCCATCGGAAGGTGTTTCATGGTCGCATTCGATCGCAACCCGCAAGACTTCAAGTATCTGCGCCTGCTGTCGAGACAGTTCCCCACCGAACAATCCGCATTTACCGAAATTATCAACCTCTCGGCCATCCTCAACCTACCCAAGGGCACCGAGCATTTTATGAGCGACGTGCATGGCGAGTACGAAGCCTTTATGCACATCCTCAACAACTGCTCGGGCGTCGTGCGCGAGCATGTCGACGAGATCTTTGGCGATACGCTCTCCTTTGACGAGAAGGGCGAGCTGTGCACGCTCATCTACTACCCGCGCGAGAAGATCGACCTGGTCCGCAGCCAGCACAAGGACTCGCCCGCCTGGTACAAGACGATGCTTGACCAGCTTATCATGGTCGCCCGCTCGCTTTCGAGCCGCTACACGCGCTCCAAGGTGCGTAAGGCCATCCCGCGCGACTACGCCTACATCATCGACGAGTTGTTGCACACGCACCCGGACGAGAACAACTACCGCGTGCGCTATCACGAGCGCATCGTGGAGTCCATCCTGGAGACCGCCAGCGCCGACGACTTTATCGAGTCGCTCGCCTCGCTCATCAAGCGCCTGGCCGTTGACCACCTGCACCTGGTGGGCGACATCTTCGACCGCGGCGGCGGCGCGGCCAAGATTATGGACCGTCTGCTCACCTACCATTCACTCGACATCCAGTGGGGCAACCACGACCTGCTGTGGATGGGCGCTGCGGCCGGTGAGCCCGCCTGCATCGCCACGGTGTTGCGCAACAACCTACGCTACGACAACTACGAGATCCTGGAGAACGACTACGGCATCTCGCTGCGTGAGCTTGTCGCCTTTGCCGATGCCACCTACACCGCCGGTGAGTCCATCACCCCGCTGATCAAGGCCATCAACGTGCTGCTCTTTAAGCTCGAGGGCCAGATTATCCAGCGCCACCCCGAGTTCGACATGACAGACCGCCTGTTACTCGACAAGATCGAACACGACAACGGCACGGTCACGCTCGCCGACGGCAGCGTATGGCCGCTAACGACCAACGACTTCCCCACCGTCGATCCGGCGGACCCCTATACGCTCACGCCCCAGGAGCAGCACATCATCGACAAGCTCGTGTCCGAGTTTGTCACCGCCGATCACCTGCATCGCCATATCGATTTCCTCTACACCCACGGCTCGATGTACAAGGTCGCCAACGGCAACCTGCTCTTCCACGGCTGCGTTCCGCTCAACGAAGACGGCACCTTTAGCAGCATGAACTGCCTGGGCACCTGGCACGCTGGCCGCGATTATCTCGATTTTTGCGACCACATCGCCCGCCGCGCCTGGCGCGTGGGCGACCGTGATGCCCTCGACTGGATGTGGTACCTGTGGATTGGCTTTAACTCACCCGCCAGCGGACGCCTGGTGCGTACCTTTGAGCGCGCCTATATCGCCGATAAGAGCACCTGGGTCGAGCCGATGGATCCGTACTTTACGCTTACCAAGTCGCCCTCGGTCTGCGATGACATCATGCGCGAGTTTGGCGTCGCGCCCATGGCATGCTCGCCGACCGGCCACATCATCAACGGCCACACGCCCGTTAAAACCACCAAGGGCGAGCAGCCCATCCGCGCCGAGGGCAAGCTGTTGGTCATCGATGGCGGCTTCTGCCGCGCTTACCATCCCAAGACGGGCATCGCCGGCTATACGCTCATCTCGAGCTCGCGCGGCTGCCGCCTCAAGTCGCACCGGGCCTTTACGACGGTTGCCGAGGCACTCACGCGCAACGTGGACATCGAAAGCGAGACCAACCGTTTTGACCAAGCGGACCGTCGCCGCATGGTGAGCGACACCGATACTGGCGCCAAGATCCGCAGCCAAATCCAAGACCTGCGTCAGCTGCTCGATGCATATAGAAACGGTGCTATCGAGGAGCGTGCCTAGCACCACCCGCGGGGATTGGCTAAACTTGCTGAGTTTGTCATCCCCGCGGCGCTTCGGCGCCAGCATAAGGCAGGTACCATGCAAAAGCTCCTTGCACAGATCATGAAATTTGGCGTCGTCGGTGTCATTGCCACGGTTATCGACTTTGGCATTATGAATCTGCTCCACTACGGTCTGGGCCTCAACATCCTAATCGCCAACACCAGCGGCTTTATCATCTCACTCATCTTTAACTACCTCGCAAGCATGAAGTACGTGTTTGCGCACAAGGAAGGCATGAGCCGCCGCCGCGAGTTCATCATCTTCGTCGTGCTGTCCGTGATCGGTTTGGTGCTCAACGACGGTATCGTGCTGGCGCTCAACGCCGGTCTGGGGCTCGAGGCCAATATCGCCAAGATCTGCGCCACCGCGCTTGTCATGGTCTACAACTTTGTGACCCGAAAGATCTTCCTGGAGGGCGACGAGACCAAATAGCTCGACACCCCTGCAGCATTACGGCGCCCACGGACGACGCGCACTCAGCGCAGTATCGTCCGTGGGTGTCGCTCGTTTACGGGCAAATTTTCAACGTTTGCGGATTAGCTCTTGAAAATTTGGCGAGTTCATATAGTTCTTGGCAAAGACCTTACGTTTCCCTTGTAAAAGCTCTAAAGTATCCTCTGCTCGATTCATCAACGCATTGGATGTGATTACGTGCGCAAGGCGCTGGCACAACCTCATACCAAGCAGTTCCTCAAGTTTGCTGTCGTGGGTCTTATCTCCTTTGGCATCGACTGGGGCATGCTCATTGCGCTCGTCGAGCTGTTCCACCTCGACTTTTTGATGAGCACCACGGTTTCGTTTATCACGTCCGTCGTGGTCAACTACTGGCTCAGCATGAAGTACGTGTTCGACCACCGCGAGGGCATGAGCCGCAAGCGCGAGTTCACGATCTTCACCATCCTGTCGGTGATCGGCCTGGGCCTCAACGACCTGTACATGTTTGTGGGCGTCACGTTTTTGAGCATCGGCTACCAGGCCATGAAGGCCATCGCCACGTTCCTCGTCACCTGGTACAACTACTTCAGCCGCCGCTTCTTCCTCGAGGGCGCACGGTCGTAGTCGATTCACTATTTGCTTGAATGTATAACCGGTTGGAATTCCCGTTCCAACCGGTTTTTTTGTTTACCGAGAGACCCGGTGGCCCAGTCCCATTCGCATCAAAAAACGGGCGGCCTGGATGTTTGTCCGAGCTGCCCGTTCCGTGCGTTATGTTGAGATCCCTAGCCTGTTACGTAATACCAGACGACGTTGTCGCCGTTGGAGAGAACGTAGTTGCTGCAGGCCGTCATGGGCGTCGAGCCGTTGACAGAGTACATCCAACCGCTCGTGCCGCCATACTGCTTCTCGGCCAAACCGCCGATCGCGGCGACATACGTGCCGTACGATGAGCCGTGTGCGTTGACGGAAAGCCCGAGCGCGCATAGGGCGTCGTAGACGGTGGCACCTTCGTTAAAGGTATAGGTGCCGCCGGCGGACACAGGATTGCCCACGGCACTCGACGTAACCGAGACCGACACAGTAACGTATCCAGACTCCTGCGAGCCACCCTGGCCGCCCGTGGAAGCGCCTCCGCCGTTAGAGGCCGTGGCCCCGCCAGACGACTGGCCACCGCCCGAAGAGGCACCGCCAGACGTGTTGGTCGTATCGGCAGCTCCGGTATTCTGAGAAACCGATGCTTCGCCAGACTTCTTGCCATCCTGCTCTTCGGACTTTTTGCCTTCCGAGTTTTTATCCGAGCTCTTGTTCGAAGACTCGGAATCGCCCTTGGCGTCACCCGAGTCCTTGGACTTATCTTTCGCATCGCCCGAAACCTTGGAATTCTTGGAGTCGGCCTTGCTAGAAGCAGCAGCCGAACCAGGCACCTTGGCATCATTGGCGACGACGCTCTCCCCCGTCACGGTCTGGACGATCCAATCAATGGACCAGGCGCCGCTCTCGGAGGGGTGGACAAAGCCCAGCGATACGACGATCAACGCGATACAAACCGCGGTCAGAGCGCCAAGCATCGCCTTGCGCCGCGGGGCGGACGCCGCCGAAGCGGCGCCCTTTTGCTTTGCATCGTCGAGCTGGATAAACGAGGAGTCGGGCTGCTGCCCGTTGGTCCCCTTGGGCTTATCGGGCATTACCGTCACCCTTGCCGCGCTTGGTCAGCATGAAGACGGCGATGAGCGCGAGGCCGATCACGCCGGCCGCGATGCCGACAATAGCGAGCGGGTTGAGGCCAGACTCCTGCGCGGAAGCCTCAGTGGACTTCTTGGCAGTGGTCGTGGAAGCGGATGCCTTGTCGGACTTGCCGTCCTTCTTGTCAGACTTCTTCTCGTCCTTCTTGTCGGACTTGTCGGAGTCCTTCTTGTCGGACTTGTTGTCCTTGGTCCCGCTCTTGGTCGACACCGTCGTCTTGGTCACCGGCTTCTGACCCGGGGCGACAGCGCCACCCTTCGAGCCGGAGCCAGTGCCCGCGCCGGTACCAGCACCAGTGCCGGAGCCGCTGCCACCGTTAGAGCCAGAACCGCCATTGCCGTCAGGGTTAACGGCGTTCTTGGTCCACTTGGCATACAGCGTCATATCGGCCGTCACCGGCGTGCTGAAGTCATACGCCTCCGTGCAAGCCTCATCGGTGTACCAGCCACCGAAGGTGTAGCCCTCACGCGTCGGATCGGCAGGCTTAACCAGCTTGCCGTCGGCCGTAGTCTGGAAATCGACCTTGGAACCCTCGCCAGTCTCGAACGAGACCTTAACGCCACCATTCAGCTTGAACAACGTGCCGGAATCGTTGATGTAGTAGAGGTTGCCCTTGGCGTCGCAGGCAATCGGCGAGTCGCAGTAGTTGTTGTGTCCCGTTGCGCTAAACGCACCGGTCGCCTGCGCGTCACCCAGCTTGTAGCGATAGACACCGCCGCCCCAGGTGTAGTTCACATAGTCGGAAGTCGCACCGTAGTTAACCGTGAAGTAGACATACGTGCCATCTGCCTGGGCGCTCACGAGCGGTGCACCCTTGATGCCGCCGATGGGAAGCGCGGAGCCATCAGCAGACGAAACCAACGTCGTAGCAAAGTCATTATCAAGGTCGACAATCGCCAGCGCAGAGCCACCGGAAACCTCGCCGCCGACAATCAGCTTGTTGCCATACAGCGTAGGCATGCAGGCGCATCCCGTAAGACCCAGGTCGACGACGCGCTCTTCGGAAATGCGCGAAGCGGCATCCGCATCACGCGAACTACCGTCAGAAATCGCCAAAACGTGCAGCTTGCCATCGCGCGAAATCAGATAAGCATGGCTACCGTCGGCGGAGAGCACACAGGAGGAGTTAACGATAGCCCCAACGGAAACGCTTCCAAGCACAGCGCCCGAAGACTTGCTGAGCATCTCAACGGTACCGGCGCTGGTGGGAACCAGAATAAAGCCGTCACCCACGGTAGCGCCCGTCCAGTAATAACCCTCATCGGCGTTGACGTGCTGCCAGGAAACGGCACCGGTCAGGATATTGATGCGCGTCAGATGGCCGTTGTTATACACGCCCTTACCATAGTCGACATCAACGGTGCCGACATAGAGATAGTTGCCATCGACCGTCAGCTGAGAATTCGACTGAGCAGTTTTGCTCACAGGGTCGGTAACCCAAACCGTCGTGAGCGTATCGGCCGTCAGAGCCTGGACCGCACCGCCATCGAGCGGGACGATGACCAAGCCGTTCGTATAAATCGGACGCGTCGTGTAGCCAATCGCAGTCTTAAGATTCGACTCGGCCAGCACCTTGCCCGACTCGGCATCGATCTTAAGCAGGCGCTTGTTGACGGCGAGATACACATTGCCGTTTACGACAATCGGCTCGCTCGCGTTGGGGTACGTGGCGCCCGAATAGGCCTTCCAATCAAACGTCCAAGAGCTTGCCAGCGCGCCCGTAGGCGTGGACACGTTCTCGACCACCGCATTGGAATTGCCGCTCCAGTCGGCTTTCCAATCGGTCGGGCGCGAAGCGCTCGGATCAACTACGACTTCATCGGGATTAGGAACGGTATCGCCAGCAGCATAAGCCCAGACGATCTTGTCACCCGACTTGAGCACATAGTCGCTATCGAGCTGAGACCCAGGAACGCCGTTGACAAAGAACGACCAAGCACCCGACAGCTCGGTGCCATCAAGCGGAGAGACAAGAGTGTGAACGCCCCAATAACCAAATTGGTCGTACATCTTGGACTTGACGCCAACGGCATCGAAGTAGGCAGCAGAGGCATCCTTGATCGTCGTGCCCTCGACAAACACCTGCATCGAAGGATCAGTCCAGCGCTGAGCCTTATCGTCCTTCTTGCCGATGATCTCCATCGAAACGGAGACCTGACCAGGCATGGTGCCGTCGGAGCCATAGACCCAAGCAATCTCGTCGCTTGCCTTAAGCGTATAGGCGCCCGCACCAACATCAACAGGCTTGCCATTGACAAAGAACTGCCAATATTTCCAGGTGTTTTCGTCAACCTTCTCGCTCGAGAGGGTCACGTTCTTTTCGAACGGCGAGGTCAGCGACTCGAGATACCAGCCAAACGAGCTCTCCCCCGTTTTGGCGCCAATGCCAGACTTTTTAAAGATCTGCTCGGAAAGGTCAGCAGCGGTTGTTCCCTCGTCCACGAGAGCTGTCGTAGGCTGTGCCCACGTCTGCCGGGCGCCCGAAGCATCCTGGCCGATAACGGTGCAGCTTACCGAAAGCTGATCGGCAGGAGCGGGGTCGTTGTACTTCGAGTAGTACCAGACGACGGAGTCGCCGGCCTTGAGCGTGTAGCCGCCGGCGCCGACCATGGAGGACTTGCCGTTGATGAACAGCTGCCAGTACGCTTCGGTCGTCGGGTCGTAGGCGAGCGTGCGGCCGGAGTCGAAGGGTGACGTGATCGAATTGAGCGCCCAGCCCCAGGAGCCGTTGGGGTCGTAGTCCGCCTTGAGGCCGGTCTGCTTGAAGAGCTGCTCGGAGAGGTCGGCCGCGGTCGAGCCCTTCTTCAGCGTAATGCTCTGAGCGGCGGCCCAGGTCTGCTGAGCACCCTTGGCGTCGGTGCCGACGACCGAACACGTCGCGGAAACCTGCGTGGAAACCGTGCCCGTGGGATCCTCGTACACGAGCTCGAGCGTGTCGCCATCGCTCGGGTAGTAGCCCGTGGCATAAGAGTTGGCAGCCTTGCCATTAATATCAAAACGCCAGTACTTATAGCCGGACGCCGTGTTTTCCATCGCGAGCGTCTGGGACTTATCGGGGTTCGTAACCGAATAGGGAACGCCGCCGTCCGTGCTATAGCTATAGCCGGCGTCGTCAAGCACCTTGGCAAAGATGTCCCAGGCAGACATTTTTTGGGTACTCGACCACTCAAACGAGGCCGTCGGCACCCAGTCCACAAGGTCATAGGACTGACCGACATCGTGCTTGCTTACGCCTACAACCCTGACGTTAACGGAAAGAGACTTTTCGTCGGAAGAATTAACGAGCCAAGCGGTGCTCTTGACATCGTTGTTGCCGGCGTTTGCCACGACATAGGCGTATTTGCCCTCAGCCGAGGCGGGAAGCGTGATCGCGCCGGTCGTTTCGTCGGCGCCAAACAGCTCGTGGGCATTTGTGCCCTCAGCGTCATCGGCGAGATACCAGCGGTAATCGACGAGGGAGCCCTCGGGGAGTGCCGTCTCGTAATCGCCCCAATCGCCCGTTGCCATGTAATTGGCAGTAGGGGTAAGCGTTCCGCCGACCTGTGCAAGGTTGCCGCTCGAAGCGACATTAACCGATGTCAGGGTATACGCCTTGGCATCTTCGCCCTTGACGATGGCATAACGCGTGGAGGCATAGTCGGTGTTGTAGCCACCGTCGACGATGCACTTGAGGTACTTGCCGACGTACTTTTGCGAAATTACGAACGACGGCCTGTGCGCGTTCTCATCCGTCAGCGTCGTGAACGGACCCTGGGCGCTATCGGCAATCTGCCACGTATACGTCAGTTGATCAGATGTAAGCTCGGCACCCTTTGTTCCTGCAGACGTCTTCTCGAATGCAGTAACACCGATCTTTTCGCCACTCTTGTAGACAAACTTGGCGTCATCGCTCTGATCGCCGACGATCTTTTTGAGATACGCCAGGAACAGCTCGTGCGAGCCTGCGGCCTTAACGGCCACAGCAGTAGTCGCCTCTACGGTGTTATCGCCCGCAGTGGCCGACACGCTCACCCAGCGCTTGGCGTAGTCATCGGGAATCGTAAAGCTGCTGTCGGTTTTGCCCTCGACCACATGCCAGTCGGTCTTCGCATCAAACGCAGAGGAAGACGGGTCGACAGAGGACCAACGCCACGTGTAGGTAACGCCCTCGGTAACCGGCTCAGACGAGTAATCGACCGCCTTGTAGGCGCACGCCTCAATCGTAGAGCCAGTGTCCTTGGCGCCCTTGCTCGCATTGGTAAATGCAACTGAATCGAGCGTCGTCGCGCCCTTGGGCAGAATGCGGCCCGCCTTGGTCTCACAGCTATCGGAGCCGGGGATACCCTTCTTGGCCTTAGCGACCACCTTGAGGTAGCGGTTCGCGCACTCCTTGGTAACCGTGAAGGTATCACCAGTTGCAACCTGCTCGAACGTGCCGTCAGCAGAATCGGCCACCCACCAAGAAAAATCGACCTTGTCGGAGCCATAGAGGTCAGTCGGCGTGTCGTAGTTAAGGTAGTAGGCGGCAGCCTTAATCGTGTCACCGACGTTAGCGTTGGGGACGTTCTCATAATCGTCGCCAAATTCGGCGCCGTTATAGGCGAGAACGATGTGGCCTAACGCGATCTGGTCACTCGCGGCAACAGGACCCGGCGTATTGTAGCCAACAGACGCGGGCGTCCCGAAAGAGCTGCTCGGACCGTACAGCTCCTGGCCATCGCCGACAACCTTAACGCGAATGTACTTGCCCGCAAGCTGCGAGGCGAGTTCGTCCGTAATCGTTAGCGACTGGCCGGTCTGACCGGGAATCACCTGATAGGCAGAGTCCTCGGCATCGCGCGTATCGGACGCAAGCCACTGATAGGTCCAGCCACCCTGCGCCGCAATACGCTTATTGGGGACCGCTTCGCCGTCGTAGGCATTCGCCCAAAGTGTAGTGCCAGGGTTCAGTATCTCGGCCTTGACGGACGAATACGAGCTCGAATCGTCTGCCGAAGACTGGATGAGGACATAAGACTTTGCATCCAGGGCCGTCTTGGTAGGAACGGGTGCCTTGATGGTGTTCGTCGCCGTCAGCTTTTGGTTGTTGGCGCCCTTGGTCGGGCCGTAGATGACGTTACCGCTTGCATCGGTAATGCGTACGCGCAGGCACTTGCCGTTAAGCTGAGTACGCAGGGCATCGTCCAAAACGATCGATGCGCCCGTCTGGCCCTCGACAGGAACAAATGCGGAATTGTCCGCATCGCTCTTGTTGCTGATGTCGGCAGCAAGCCACTGATAGGTGCAGCCCGAAGCGCTGGCGCGCTTGCTGGACGAAGTCCAAACATTCGCATAGAGCGTAGTATTGCTCTGGATAAAAGCGGTGAAGTTAGAGCCAGCCCAACGAGAAGGCGACTGGCTTTTTCCGACGCTGACACCATTATTCGAGGAAAACGTATCAGCGGCACGAGACGCGGCCTTGGCAACACTGGGCTCGCTGGCCACCGCAGTCGCGTCGCCGGTCTCGGCGGTGGTGTCAGACGCCTCGCTCGCCGGGGTGGCCGAAGCAGGGTCTGACGCAGCGGGGTCGTCCGATGCATCATCGCTCACGTTGTCAGGCGCGGCCGAACCCGTATCCCCAGTTTCGGAGGGGCCACCTGCAGCCGAATCGTTTGCGTCGGCAGCAGCCGCGGTAGTATCTGCAGCACCGTCCGGGGCCTGCGCGCCCTCGCTCGGCGTTGTGGCCTGAGCCACGGCCTCGGCAATGCCCTCGGCGCCATCGGCCCACAGCTGGGCCGGTGTGGTGCCAAAGGCCATCGCGAAGGCCAGGAATGCCACCAGGCCGCGCTTGGCTACGCCGCGCGCGATCGCCCCATGGCGACGCAACGAGGCGCGCTTGCGCTCGTCCTCAAACATATCCATTTGTCCCCCATTGTCTGTACTTGGAGCGTTGCCCTGAGGCTGCCCCACGTCATCGCGCATGCTGCGCTCGAGTTCCCCCATCGGGGTCCCCCTTCCCTCCAGAGCCCTATGCACACCGGCGGCATACGCCGCAGCCGCATGCAAGATGGGAGGCGATCCGACTTAACCTTAACGGCTCGGGTACGTCGTCCGATCTGCGACGCGAGCATCCCGAGCCAAGAGGAATTACGGTTACTGGTACAGCCGGGGACTTGCACCCCGATTCTCCCAAATGCGCAGGAAAACCACGCATTCGTGCGTCTCCGCACCACCATCTAGGCCATTGATTATTACTGTCAGTATGGTATCACGCAAAAGGGCCCCGTACGCAGGCGAAGCCCAAGGTAAAAGCTATTGTTTGCGATAGGAAAGAGTTGGGTATGGAAGGGCGCCGTGGGACAAGACACCGTGCAGCTACGCTAGTGCTTGCCGCCGTGACTGTTGCGCCAGATATTGCGGCCCAGCATGAGCGCCAAAACCAGCGCGCTCACATAGCCAACAAAGCCGATGATCGGAATACCGAGCACAACAGGCTCGATGCGCGCATAGTAGACCACCGAGGAACCGATAAACAGACCGGCGATGACAATGGCCATTGACATGCGGTCGACGATGCCGCCTATCTGACGCAGCGCCTTGTCGCTACTCATGAGCTGCAAGTTCAGCTTGAGCTGACCGCGCGTGAGCATTCGCGACGCCAGGCCCAGATACTCAGCCGCCTCGAGCGAGCCTTTTGCCGCGCGATAGCTACTCGCGGCAAGATCGCGCCCCATTTCGCGGACGCGCGCATAGGTGCTTTTCTCGTTTTTGATGTGCGTCTGGATGATCTGGATCATGTTGACGTTGGGCATGTACTCGGTCAGCAGGCCCTCAAGCGTCACCATGCCACGGGCGAACATCGTCACCACGCTCGGCAGCTCAACGTCATTTTTGCGCGCCAGATTTAACAGCGAGGTCAAAAACTCGCCGATATCAAGATCCTTAAGGTCAAGACCCGCAAAGTCGGCGACGATAAAGTCCAAGTCGGACAAAAAGGCCGAATGGTCAAGCTCGGCCGAGTCGCCGCGCGTCACGGCAAAGCGCATAAGCGAATCCTTGAGCTTGGGCACGTCGCCCTCGGCCACGGCGAAAATCATGTCCTTGACGATACCGCGGTCGTGACTCGACATGCGCCCAACCATGCCCAGGTCGATAAAGTAGACGATGCCGTCCTTGAGGATGATGTTTCCCGCATGCGGGTCGGCATGGAAAAAGCCGTCATCGAGCACCTGCGTCGAATAGTCCTCGACAATCGCCGAGCCGACCTTTTCCAGGTCATAGCCCTCGGCCACCAGGCGCTCGGGATCGGCGATGGAAATACCGTCGATGTAGTCCATGACCACGACGTGCTCAGTGCACAGATCAAGATAGGACTTGGGACACGACACGCCATGCACGCTTTTGTGGAAGTCGTAGAAATCGTTGAGGTTTTTGGCCTCGGCCAAAAAGTTGGTCTCCTCGCGAAACGAGGTCCACAGCTCTTCGACCACGCCGTGCAGGTCAACAAACTGATCGGTGTTGACGAACTTGGAAACGATGCGCACCACCGAACGGATGATGTCGATGTCCTGCGCCATGACCTGCTGCGCGCCGGGGCGCTGCACCTTAACGGCCACGTCCTCGCCCGTCACCAGGCGGGCGCGGTGCACCTGCGCGAGCGATGCGCTTCCGAGCGGGTTGGGGTCGATCGCGTCGAACATCTGCCCCAGGCGCTGGCCGTACTCCTCTTCCAGGCAGCGGAGCACTACCTCATACGGCACCGGCTCTACGTCGGAGCGCAGGCGGCGCAGCTCGTCGCAAAACCGCTGCGGCAAGATCTCGGAGCGGTTGGCCAGAATCTGCCCCATCTTGACGAACATGGGGCCGAGCTCTTCGAGCAGGCGGCGCAGGCGAACCGGCGTGAGATTGTCCCACACGCGGTACTTTTTGATCAGGCGAACGATCTGCCCAATGCGTTCGCGGCGGCCTGCCGGCGTGAGCTGGTATTCCTCGTCCGGCGCCATCGCATCGGGCTCTTCGGGCACCATATCGACAGCACGCGGCTTCTTGCGAGCGCCCGAGACGGCGGCCTCAACCTCATCGACAACCGCCGTCTCGTCACCCATGGGATCTTGATTGTTGTAATCGGTGGTGGAATCTGCCATCTGCGCTGCTACTCGGCCTCTTCGGCGTCCTCTGCGTCGTCGGGCTCAACGGACTCGACGGGCACCGAGGTCACGTTATCCTCGACCGAATCGACGATGTCGCGCACATGGGCCAAAAAGGCCGTGCGCTCGGGGGCGGTCATAACGCGGACGCGGGCCAGGATGAGCTCGTCGAGCACGCGCTGTGCCGCGGTCTCGCCCTGCATGCCCAGGCGCTCGGTGAGGTCGGAGATGGTGCCACCGGCCTGCTCGAACATGTCGGACACGCTGCGGGCGATATCGGGGGCGCCTGCGTCCTTGCGAACCTGCTCGCCCTTGGTATTGAGGTCGTCGAGGACCTTCTTGCCGCCTTCGACGGCAACGGCAGCGGCGCCGAAGCCCACGTTGATGGCACCGTTAACAAGCTGATCGAATTTCATAACCATGGTTGGCTCCAATCGTGAACAACTGCATTGGCCTTCTTGTACCCAAGATTGAGCGAACGACACAAAATCGTTTGTCGCCGGGATAGAAGTCGAGCGGGGCAAAGCCTTTGGCGGCGTTTGTCCCGCTCGTTCGATGCAATTCGGTTTTTACCTAATGTTGTCGTTCATCGCGAAGGAGTTCTTCATGGCACAGCTCGTGGTGTAGAGCACCTTGCCCAACAGGGCATCGGTCTCCACGCGCACGAGCTCGGCAAAGGCCTCGTTGGCGCGGGCGAGTTCGGCAGGCACCTCGACCTCGGGCAGCGCGGCTACGACAGCGTCAACGTCGTGAATCTGCTTGTGGCCCATGCCGCCGACCTTCTCCTGATAATCCTCGACTGCGCGACCACACTCATGGAAGCGAACATCGGCCAAGGCACCAATCAGGCGATTTGCCCAATAGAAATTCTCGGACGTCACGCGAGCCTGCGTGTCGGCATAGTACTCGGGCATGGTCTCGACATTGGCGTACAGCGGCACGAGCGCGTTAAACGAGTTGGAGCCAAACGCCATCCACTGCACGGCGCGATACGCCGGCTGCGCATAGGGGCGCAGCTGCAGCACGGCGAGCTGGCTGTTGCGGTTGATGCCGATGGGACGATAGGCGCCGCGCGTGGCGGGCGTGCCCTTGCTGCCGTAGCAGTCGTACTCCGTGCCCTGGTAGTGGCTCGAAAGCACGTACTTGATGTCCTCGATGGTCACCTTGCGCTCGGGCACGCGACTCCAGGGGATGTCGTCGCTCTCGGGCGTGTAGTCGGCGTCGGGACCGTCCCACACGTCGCTGGGGTTGAGGCAGCGCTGCATGTACCAGGCGCGCGGCGTGTTGTAGACGTGGTCGCTGTCGCTGTGCGAGCCAAAGGCCTCGCGCGGGTTAAAGACCGCAGCGGGACCGTCGCCCTCGACGCCCAACGTCAGGTCCAGATGCCACTCGGCCATCCAGGAGCGCAGGTCGGCGGAGCACATGTGGTCGACCTGCGCGCCCTCGGCATCGTCCAGGTCAAAGCTATCGATACCCAGCTGGTTAGGCATGGTCACATAGGCGTCATCGGGCACGCGCTTGGCGATCCAGTGGTGGCCGCCGATGGTCTCGAGCCACCAGATCTCGTCAACGTCGCTAAAGGCGATGCCGTTGTTCCCGTAGGTACCGTAGCGCTCGAGCAGATCACCCAGGATACGCACGCCATCGCGGGCAGACTTGGCGTACGGCAGCACCAGGGTCACCATGTCCTCCTCGCCCAAACCACCGGGCTGCGCCGGAACATAGCCGTCCTCGCCCTCGTTGCCCTTGGCGGGCACGTAGTCCACAAGCGGATCGGCGCCGCGGACACGCTCGTTGGTGGTGAGCGTCTCGGTCGCGGACATGCCAACATTGAGCTCGTTGAAGCCGGCCTCGGCCCAAATGCCATGGCCCGGGACAACGTCGGGGACGCTTGTGTAACGCATGGGATTATCGGGCAGCTCAACGGTCAGGTGGCTCAGGACGCTCGTGTAGACACGCGGCTGCTCGTCGGGATGCACCACGCGCATGCGCTTGGGCTCAAACACCCCGTTGGACGAGTCCTCGTTGCGGGCGACCAGCGTCGACCCGTCGTAGCTCGCGTTCTTACCAACCAAAATCGTTGTGCACGGCATGCGCATCCTCCTTGAGCGAAGAAATCAAACGGCAACAGTGTATCGCTTCGGCGAAAAAAGGGCGAAGCCACAGCCCCGGCAACCCCTGTGGTCAAAAAATGCCAAATATGAGTACTGTCACCAATTTAGTAACAGCAATTTTGTTATGCATGGGTGTCGAAAGTCTACATTTGTTCAATAATTAGATGATGTAATTCCCCATAGGTCCAATAAAATAGGCTCTCTATCGATAATAAATATCGTTAGAGAGCCAAATTAACCTAAATTATATGTGACAATCTTGGCAACAGTACTCATATTTGGCATTTTTTGTCCATGGGGTATAGAACTAACCCCTCAAAACAGCTTCAAAACGCCTATTTCGATGCGCGCTCGGCCGCTTCGATCACGTGTTTGGCAAGGATCGCCGTCGTCACAGCTCCCACGCCGCCCGGCACGGGGGTGATGGCACCAACAACCGGCTCCACAGCATCAAAATCGACGTCCCCGACCAGCTTGCCAGCGTCCTCATCCCAGTTAATGCCCACATCAATGATCGTCTGGTCCTCGCGAACGGCATCCACGCCAATCGTACGCGCGCGTCCAACGGCGGCAACCACAATGTCGGCAGCACGGCACTCGGCAGCAAGGTCGCGCGTATGCGTATGGCACGTCGTCACGGTCGCATTGCGCGCCGTAAGCATGGCGGCAACAGGACGCCCGATCACCAGCGAACGCCCGGCCACAGCAACCTTAGCTCCATCCAGCTCAACACCATAATGGTCCAGCAACGCTAACACTGCCTCGGCCGTGCAGGGAGCAAAACCCTCGCCGCGCCCCGAAAGCGTGGTAAGCAGCGAAGACGGCGTCATGGAGTCAACGTCCTTGGCGGGATCGAGCGCTGCGGCGACGGCGTTCTCGTCAAGGCCGGCGGGCAGCGGGCGGAACATCAGACAGCCATGAACAGCCGAATCAGTATTGATGTCCTCGATGGCCGCCAGCAGCTCGTCCTGCGAAACATCGGCAGGAAGCAAAACGCGGCGCGCCTCAATGCCAACCTTCTCGCAGCGCTTGAGAGCGCCGCGCTCGTAGGATAGGTCGTCCTCGCGCTCACCCACACGCACGATAGCCAACGTCGGAACAACGCCCCGCTCGCGCAGCGCTGCGCAGCGAGCGGCAAGCTCCTCAGTCAAAGCACGGGCAACGGGAGCACCCTTCAGCAGTTCAACCATAGCTATCCTCTCTTCCTTGCAGCGTCGGAGGCGCGGCGCGCCAGCGCATCGGCGCGCGGCAACCATGTGTCGAGCAACTCATCACACGCGGTCTCGAGCTCCTTAGCACGAACGCGATCCTTCATAGACGTGGTGTTCGCAAAGAGCGTCAAGCTCGCGCCCTGCATAGCAGCACGGCAGAACACGGCGCCGCACGCCACATCGGACAGCAGCTGACGCGAACCCTTGTCGGCCATGTCCTCGAGCAGCGCCAGCGCACGCCCGCAGGCATCCATAATGCGATACGGCGGCATAGCGGCCACATGCAGAGCATCCTGAATCGCGGTCGCTCGAGCCGGATCGTCACGCGGAATACCGTACGCCGCGGACACCCGCCCGTAGGCACGAACGTCCTCGGCAACCAACTCGACAAGCTCCTGGGCCAGCTCATCCGCCTGGGCAAACGCACGCGTCAGGTCATCCGCACGATCAGCAAGCGCGGGATTGGTCGCACCGTAGCGGGCAACCATTCCGCACAGCGAGGCGCCCAGCGCGCCCACAAAGGCGCTCGCGCTGCCACCGCCGGGAACCGGCTCCCGCGCGGCCAGCGGCCCCGCCAACCCCCGGCTAGATATGCC
>UQXC01000033.1 GCA_900544995.1 uncultured Collinsella sp.
GCTATGCCGCGCCCCCAAAAGGGCGCTCGCGCTCCCCCCGCCGGGAACCGGCTCGCGCGCGGCAAGCGCCTCGGCAAACCCGCGGCAGGTCTTGTCCATCATCTCTTGGCTCATACGCACGCACCTTCAAGTCATATACATCGGTCGGGCGGCAACCACCGACCGACCGCATCGATCACATAATGGTGCTTAGTCTAGCCCATAAGTACATAAGCGTCAGCGCACCTGGTCATCGCGGATTTCTATGACGAACGATAGGCGTCGGCACCGCAAACATGGGAAACATGGCCCGCCTTTCGGGACTTCCGGACGTCACAAACTGGGGCATATCTATAAACAAGGAACCTGTTGGGGCAACGCCCGCGTACATGCGCCCCTTTAAAACAACGGACACCTCACCCCGGGGAGAGCCGACAGCACCGGCCCTCCCCTCTTTTGGACCCGTGCATATTGCCACTTAACGGCGCAAATCCGGCACCCAGAATGGGACACATGGCCCACCCGAACGAGCCGCTCGCGCGTACAGTAAAGACAGGTAATCCATGGACGATTACAGATCGAGGAGGACACGACCATGAAAAAGAAGGCCTTTGCGATTCTCACCCTCTGCATCAGTCTCTTTGCCGCAGTTGCCCTGGTGGGCTGCGGTGGCAGCGGCGGCGCTACCGGAAGTGGCGGTGGCGGCGGAGCAGAAAAAGCAGCCGTGGATATGAGGACCGACTTCATTTGGTTTAAGGTCGAGGTTCCCGAGGGCGTCGAGATCACCGACGTCGCAGGCGACACCGCCGATAGGGCCCAGTTTAAGTTCACCGAGAGCGAGCACGCCAGCGATCGCTTCATCCCCGTCTTCGATCCTGACAAGAACGCCGACGAGCTGTTCGACTACGAGGCAAAGTGGAATGCCAGCTTTGAGTGGACCGAGAATGACCCCGTCAAGTACAACGGCAAGACTTGGCGCAACGCTTCCTATACACACTCGGGCGGCGTGACGACTGAGTACTTCACCGAAGCAGGCGGCGGCAGCGTCTACGTGCGCATCGACAACGTCGAGGAGCACAAGGATGCCGTCGAAACCATGATGAAGTCCCTGGAATTTGCCGACGACATCGCCGAGGCAAAGACCGAGGCCATGGACGTCAAGCTCGAGGATATCGAGATCAAGCGCTAAGCGACTGGCGAGCGCAACGGGAAACACGAGCGCAGTGCTAACAAGCGGTGGTGCCCCAGCGCTTCGTACTAAGGGAGGACCGGCTCGCCGGCCCTCCCTTTCTTATGCCGATAGCCGGCGAACGCGAGGGTGCCGGGCGGCAAAACCACCCCCCAGCGCGGTAGCAGCACAAATAGACAAGCACCCCAACACGTCCACCCGCCGATTTATAGCGCCGCGCACACAATTTAAGCCGACACCTTTAAACATCCGGGCAGTATAGTGACCAAAATGAGTGCATAACCGCACCCTGCAAATGGAGGAGTTATGACCGAACACCACGCCATCAGTCGTCGAGCATTTACGCTGGGCCTAGGACTTGCGGCGTTGTCGCCGCTTGCAAGCCTGCCCGAAACCGCGGGATTGGGCCTTCCCATGCGCGCGGCATTTGCAGAAGACACGCCCACATCGGCGGCCACCCTCGACAAGTTCGTCATTCGCCTTCGCCCCGCGGGCTATTTTCGTACCGCGAGCGTCAACGAAGACGGCAACGTCATCGGCAACGTCTGCCACCTGTTTAATGACGGCACGTCCAGCAAGCTCATCCTTGAGAACGTAACGACCAAGAATGACGATACAAACTGGTATGCTATCCGCACCTTGCTCAATTTCGAAGAGCACAAGAAGACGGGCTACAGTATTTGGTCGGTCGATGGCGACTCGGACAAAGATGGAAAGGTCATCCACGTATGGAGTGGCGAGCATGACGGCAAGGCCAGTCGCTCTTTTGCGTTCAAGCGTCAATCAAACGGTACCTATATCATCCGAGACCGCACGGTCGAGAAAGAAACCGAGAAAAAAGACATTAAGTACCTGGCCATAGAAAAGGACGGCAAAGACCAGGACAACAATAAGATCTGCCATAAGAGTAAGAGCATTCCGTGGGAGCTCGAGCTTGTCGGCTACAGCATGGACAAGACCAATGCCACAGTTAGCAGCATCGACTGGACCACGTATAGCAGCTACGTCGACGGACCATGTTGGATGAGCCACGTCGATGGCAACAAATACCTCGACGAGCTGAGCATCCCGGGCACGCATGATTCGAGCACCTGCAGCGTCGACAACGACACCGAGCCCCAAACCTCGCTTGCAAAGTGCCAGCAGGATTACATCCCCACGCAGCTGCTCGAAGGCATTCGCTATTTTGATATCCGACTTGGAAAGAACGACAAGAACGGCGACCCCGGCATCGACCATGGAATATGCTACCTGCTCAAAAAAGACGGGGGCTTTATACATCTCTCCGATGTCATCGGTTACTTCAAAACATTTTTGAACGAAAACCCGTCAGAAGCGCTCATCATGCTGGTGTCACGAGGCAACGACGAAGCTACCGACGAAAGCGTTACGACGGCTTTCGCCAATGTTATGGACAATAACTCCGATCTGTTCTATACGTCGAGCCATGTCCCCACACTGAACGAGGTGCGCGGAAAGATCGTCTTGTTGCGTCGATTTAAACTCGCCGGCGACAGTGTAGACGGCCACGCGCGGGGCCTCGATCTCACCGAATGGGACGACAAAATCAAGGCGCATTCCGGAAAGTCCATGTGCCTCGTGAAATACGAGCAAGGCTTTGAGGCTGCGGGCAATACGGGCGACAAAGAGCCCTACAGCACAGCGGTATATGCCCAAGACCATTACAACTGCACGGGGTCCAGTAAAATCGACTGGGTCGATATGGCCCTGAAGGCAGCGTCCGAGTTCGAGCGCAGCACCGTAGATATCACTGCCGCGGACGGGACAACGGTGCAGGCAACGGAGCGCTGCTGGTTTATCAACTACACGAGCTGCACGCAAAACAACCCTTTTACCGCAGCGCGAGTGGTCGACGAGCACCTGTACAAGAGCTCGTATATAAACAATAACGGAGTTGAGAGCACAAAGGCGGACTGCCGCAAGCACATTGGCATCATTGCGTCCGACTTTGTTGATGCGGCACTGGCCCGAAGCATCTACCAGCGCAATTACGATACGCAGCACAAGCAGACGGCTTCGTGCTACCTCCCAGCCCGCATGCACATGACATATGGCGACTCGTTGAGCGACGCCTCGCTCCAGAACGGCAAGACCGTTGGCGAGGGTCATTTCCGCCTCGTCGACAGCAGCAACGTACTCAACGTGGCGGCTTCGGGAAGCGCTTTTGCCATCGAATACGTTGATGTCGATGCCTTGGGCAATGAGACCGTTATAGGGCTGCAGGGATCCGTGCCCATCGATATCGATCCGCGCGTGCTGACGCCTCATTTTGAGGGACTCGAAGGCCTTAAGGCCGGCGAGGACGTGCGCGCCAAGGTCACGGCGCCGCTCGACGGCAAGCTCGAAAACGATGCCTGCACGGCCCAACTCGAGTTTATGCACGATGCAAACGGTGCTCCAGGAACGGTGATGGCCGAGGGCGAGGCATTTGCCGCGGGGACGTATTGGGTGCGTGCGAAAGACCTGTTGGGCGACGCGGCACAGAACTACATGCTCGCCAGCAATGGAGCCGTAAGCTTTACCGTAGCGGCCTCGGGCAGTGCAGGCGGCACCAGCAGCGGCACGGGTTCCAACGCAGACGGCGCTGATAAGAATGGTAAGGGCAACAAGGGTAAGGGCTCGGGCGGAAAACTCGCCGACACGGGCGACGGCTCCGGCATTGCCGCCGGGCTCGCCGCTGCCGCCGTGGCGACAACGGTCGCAGGTGCAGCAATGCTTGCCAGTGACCGCGAAAACGCTGGGGACGATAGCGAATAGGCAAGCCGGCTTTCAGACGCATCGGCTCAATCAGGGGCGCGGAATACCGTTCTGCGCCCCTATATTTTGACATGAGGGACCAGCTCATAAAGGACGCCTCGCAGGTTGAACGACCAGCCACCGTGCCGCCAGATGCGCGGGCATAAGTCTGGCCCGAACGCCGACGTCGGCTACATCACCATGTTCAGCGCGTTCACAAATTCCTGGGCCTGGGAGCGGCTGCTCAGGCTAAAGACACAGGCAGTCAACAGCCTGTTGCGCAGAAAAACGTCGCGACCCTTGATCCTGTTAACGCCCGTGATGTCCTTAAGGTAGACAATCTCGATATGCTTGCCGCCGAAAGTACCCTTCTTGAGCACCTCGATGCGGTTAGGGTAGATCTTGACGTCTTTAAACCTGCCCGAACCTTTGTCCTGGAACAGCAAGGTGTTGTTGTCCATGCGTGTCACTCCCATGGGGTTCGCTAAAACTGCCTCTATGGTCACATTTTAGTCACTTCGGGAATCCTGCACGAAGGCGCTAGGCGACATTGAAATTCGAGTCCGCGCGAGGCTTTAAACTAAATGATATAAAGATGCATTCCACAAGAGGAAAGTGGGGCGACAGTGATGGGCGAACTGGTAAACCGTGGAGAATCGGCAATCGTGCCAGAAGTTTTTTACAAGCAGGTTTCCTCGATTCTCAACGCCGCTCGCGACAAGGCCTATACCGCCGTTAACTTTACGATGGTTGAGGCGTATTGGGAGATCGGCAAGAGCATTGTTGATGAGCAGGGCGGAGAGGAGCGCGCCAAGTATGGAGAGGCGCTGCTCAAGGCCCTCGCAATCAGACTTACCAAGGATTTTGGTAAAGGTTTTGAAGCAAGAGAGCTGCGTAAAATGCGTCAGTTCTATCTTGCATTTCCAATTCGGGACTCACTGCGTCCCGAATTGAGTTGGACACATTATCGCAGGTTAATACGCATTCCTGACCCCGAAGCTCGCACCTGGTACATGAACGAATGCGCCGACTCTCGCTGGAGCACGCGCCAGCTCGAACGCCAAATCAATACCATGTTCCGCGAGCGCCTTCTTGCCAGCAAGGACAAAGAGGCCGTCACCCAGGAAATCCAAGAGAGTGCCCCGGCTCGTCGCCCCGAGGATATCATCCGCGACCCATATGTACTGGAGTTTTTAGGTTTCTCGGACGATGCTACGTTTCGCGAGAGCGATCTAGAGCAGGCGCTCATCACGCATCTTCAGAAGTTCCTGCTGGAGCTTGGCCGTGGCTTCGCTTTCGAGGCGCGCCAAAAGCGCATCACCTTTGATGGGCGCCATTTCTATATTGACCTTGTTTTTTACAACTATCTGATGCGCTGCTTCGTGCTCATCGACCTTAAGACCGATGACCTTACGCATCAGGACCTGGGCCAGATGCAAATGTATGTGAACTACTACACGCGCGAGCTCATGAACGAAGGCGACAATCCGCCCATAGGCATCGTGCTCTGCGCGGACAAAAGCGATTCGATCGTCGAGTACACGCTGCCCGAAGACAACGACCAAGTGTTTGCCGCCAAATACCTGCCGTATCTTCCAAGCAAGGAAGAGCTGGCGCGCGAGCTGAGTGCCGAGTACCGCGCCATCAATGAAGCGTCTAATGGCGAAGCGCAAGGGTAGCAGCACGTTGCGACCGAAGCCACCGCAGCCGTCGCAGGCGCACTCGCGGTTGCGACGCACGCTACGAAACAATACCGGTCATGGACGCCGGCAACGACATTCTAGCCGTGGCTGGCGAGCATGACCTGACAGGCAAAGACGCGGCCTTCGTCTGATGTGGGTCCATTGGCTGTCACAGAAAAGGGCCGGTTGCAGCCGGCCCTAGACGATAATACCTGCGTTGCCCGCGTCTCCGAAGTTTAAGCGCTGAGGAGCGGGTTCCGCGGCACAACCTGATTTTACCCAGTGAGGAGGCTCTTTTGCAGCCGCTCCACTGTTTATTTACATCTGGCACCCTCAAACAATCAGACGACAGTCCGCACTCCTGCGAGCTGCCCCGTTCCTCTAGCTATCGCATCGCAGCGCCGACCGACACTACTCCCCTACTTCCCAAAGATTGCAGCGAACAATCCCTTGCGTTTGGGCTTCTCCTCTCGGTAGGAACCCTCGACGGCGGCTGCAACCTGGCGCGGTTGCTCGCAGCCTCCACGGCGTACGATCTGGTATAGGAACGGCGATTTAACGTATTTGACCTCGATGGGCGTGGCGTGCACGGTGCTTTCGCTCGACAGCATCACGTTGGGATTGAGCGGTGCCACCACATGCGTCTCGCGCTTGTCACTAAACACCACCGCAGCCGCGCGGCCCGTCTGGCCGTTCACGGCGATGCGCACCTGTTCGCCATCGCGACTATCCGAGGCAGGACGATCGACAAAGTACACCGGCACCATAACCAAGCCGTCCTTGTGCTTGCGGGCCTTGCGCGCCCACGTGCGGATGCTCTTTTTATTGAATCCCAGCACCGCCTCGGCGTCGTTGCCCGCAACGTCGAGCGCCAACTTATCAATAACCACCTGGTCCTTGGTAGACGCATCGACGGAGACAACGCGAAAGTCACCTTCCTGCATGGCCGGGTCAAACGGCCCAACCTTGGCAAAGTCCCACGGCTCCAAAATGCCCATGAGGCGAACGTCCAGGTAGTTTGCCCTGGGATATGCCCAGTCGAGCACCTCGTAGTACACCAAGGTCTCCTTGCTCAGGCCCTTGCCCGGGAAGGACGCCATCATGCGCAGGTCCGCCAGCGCCATGGGGAAATAGAAGAGCATCATGTCGTTTTGGATCGCATCTTCCACGTCGTGCCCGGCAAAGGATTCCGCATACTGGCGCACCAGCTGCAGTGCGTTGGCACGTGCCTGCTGCGGCGAGATTTCGCAGGGAATGCCCTGCTCCGGCACATACTCTGCACCCACGCCCATGGTCAGACGCTTGCTGAAGGTACCGGGCTTGAGCAGGTCGGCAATGCCGATCTTGTTGCCGCAGGACGGGCACTCAAACACGCGCTGCGTTGACTTGCCCTCAAAGGACGCCCCGCAGAAGGGGCAAGGAATGCTCACATGCGTGACCTCTTGGAACTCTTGCGCCGTGCCGCGATCCTCCCACAGCAGATGTTCCAGGACCGACTGATTGCGCCAGTGCGCGTTGAAGAAATACCAGTCCGGGTCCTCCGGGCGCTCGAGTTGCGACACATGCGTGAGTTTGAGCAGTCCATCCACCACCGTCAACGGCGTATGGCGAATACCCAAAGCGCTCTTGGGCTCTCCGGCGTCCGCCTGCCACGGAACGACCGTGCCGCAATAGGCGCACTCAAAGCTGCGCTTAGCTTGGTGCGAGTACATAGGGCCGCCGCAGTTTTGACATTTAATGGCAAACATCTCGTCCATGGAAACGTCCTCCTTTGCACAGGGGCTGTCGACATTAAGTATGTCGAGCAAACAGGCACATGCCCATACCCATGTGGCCCAAAATGGACCACCCAGGCAGACGAGAAGGCTCGCTCGTTAGCACCGGCAGACTATTGCTGCATTTTCTGAGCATCGGTGCACGGCGCCCCCGCGCGAGCTACACTATCCCCTTAAACATGATTGTGAGGACGACCTCTATGCTATTTGTAAATCGGCTGGTACATACGCTTGTTCCCGGCGGCGAGGACGAGCCGGTCGATGCATCTTGCCGCACCAACGCGGGTTTTGCCGCAAGCCTCATCTGCATTGGCCTCAACATCACCCTGTGCCTAGCCAAGGGCATCGCGGGTCTGCTCGCCGGCTCCGTCTCGCTCATCGCCGACGCCTTCAACAACCTCTCCGATGCCTCGAGCAACATCGTCAGCCTGCTCGGGTTCCGCCTTGCCAGCCGCCCGGCCGACGAAGGTCACCCCTATGGCCACGGCCGCTACGAATACCTCGCCGGCCTGTTTGTCGCCGTCCTCGTTTGTGCCGTCGGCATCAACCTGGTGCTCGAGTCCGTTACCAAGATTATCAAGCCCTCCCCCACCGCCTACACGCTCGTTTCCCTTGCGGCACTGGCTACGTCCATGCTCGTTAAGCTCTGGATGGCTGCATTCAACCGCACGCTGGGGAATCGCATCGACTCCGAGACGCTCATCGCCACGGCGCAGGACTCCAAAAACGACGTCATCACCTCGGGCTCGGTCTTGGTGGCGGCGCTTATTTCGCAGACGACCGGCTTTGACCTCGATGGCTGGGCGGGCCTGGGCGTGGGCATCTTCATCTGCATCAGCGGCCTGGGCCTGGTGCGCGACGCCATCAGCCCGCTGCTGGGACAAGCGCCCGACCCCAAGCTCGTCCAGGAAATCCGCGACAGGATCATGTCGTACCCCCAGGTCCTGGGCACGCACGACCTCATGGTGCACGACTACGGCCCCGGCCGTCAGTTTGCCAGCGCACACGTGGAAATGCCCGGCGAGGGCGATGCCTTTGAGCACCACGAGATCCTGGACACCATCGAACACGATATCAAACGCCAGATGGGCATCGCCATCACGTTGCACTGCGACCCCATTGCAACAACCGGCGATGACTTGCGCGGCTGGGTCAAGCGCGGCGTAGCGCAGATCGACCCCGCGCTTTCCATCCACGACTTGCACGAGCACGACGGCTTTGTTTCGTTTGACCTGGTGCGTCCCGACGGCTTTGACATATCCGACGAGGAGCTGCTGGGGCTCGTCACGCGCATCGTGCACGAGCGCCGACCCGATGCCTCATGCGTCGTCACCTTTGATTCGGGCTTTAGCTCGCCCGACCGTCCGGCCGAGCAACTGTAGCCTGCTTAACAGCTAGTTTCCCTGCGCGCCCGAGATGCCGTTTTGCAGCGCGTCCCAGGCATTGGTAGCCATATCGCCCAGATTCTGAGCAGTATCGCCGAGGTTTTGGGCTGTATCGCCCAGCTCTTGTGCCTTGTCTCCCAACTCCTGTGCCTTGTTGCTCAAATCCTCCAGCGTATTGGAGCTCGAACTGTCGGTACCGCTTTGGCCGCCGGACGAGTTGCCATAGCTGTTCTTGTGCGTGAGCTGAATCTCCAGGTTGCCGTTGTCGTTATAGTAGGCATTCGTAACAACCCAGTTGGAATCGATGACGGGCGTTGAGCCATCGTCGGTCAGGATCACGGCGTTCGAAAGGTCGGCTCCGCGTGACTTGAGGAGCTTCTTGGCGTTGGACCAGTACTGTCCCGGGATATCGCTCAGGTCGACGGCAGCAGACTGGGTGGTCTCGGCCTGCTCGGTCGTGGCATCGGTCGTGGCGCCCCGCTTGTTGAGCATGCCCGACACGATGGCGAACACGACCGACAAGGCAAAGAAAATCGCCAGCACGATGAGGATCTTCTTGATCACGCTCGACGAACGCGACGGCTTCTTCTCCTCGTCCTCGCCATATTGCGGAATCGACTTGGGGTACTCGCGATACGGCTCGCGCGACTCGTAGCGAGGCTGCGCCGTGCGAGGCATATACGTCGTCTGCTGAGGCTGCGGAATGGGATTTTGCGGCAGGTTGTCATAGGGATTCGGCGTCGAGGCAGCATAAGAATCCTGCGGCGCGTAATCAAACGGATCCGGAGCTGCGTTGCCATAGGGGCCTTGCGAAGATGCAGCGTAAGAATCCTGCGCCGTGTCGCCATAGCCCATAACCCGGGTGGGCTCGGCAGAAGGCTGCGTCGCGGCGGGGTCGGTATAACCGGGGTTGGGAACAACGCGGGTCGCATCGGCGCTATCGCCAGCCTGCGCGGAACCGTAGCCGCCCATCACGGTTGTCTTGTCCTGATCCATGCAACGATTCCTTTCCGTCGCGCGTGAGTCTCAAGTTATCCATGCATTCTACCCGCGCAAAAGCCTATGATGGGCAAAGGCCGTCGGTATCTACAAGACATGCGCGGGCCTAAGGATCAAAAAGCCCCTCCGGGCCTTGGTAGGCGCGACGGGGCGGACAAGCGGCTATGAGCAGCAGGCTTAGAACAGGCCGGTGATGTTGCCGTCGTTATCGACGTCGATGTTCTCGGCCGCGGGGACCTTGGGCAGGCCCGGCATGGTCAGAACGCTGCCGGTCAGCGCGACCACAAAGTGGGCACCGGCGGAAACCTTGAGCTCGCGCACGGTGATGCGGAAGCCCTCGGGAGCGCCCAGGGCCTTGGCGTTGTCGCTAAAGCTGTACTGCGTCTTGGCGACGCATACCGGCAGGTTGCCAAAGCCGTTCTCGCGCAGCTCGGCGAGCTGGCGCTTGGCAGCCGGCGTAAAGTCGACACCATCGGCGCGGTAAACCTTGGTGGCGACGGCCTCGAGGGCGTCGGCCACATCGGCACCGTCCTCGTAGGCAAACTTGAGCTCGCTCGGCTGCTCAATCAGGCGCATGACCTCATCGGCCAGCTCGAGCGCGCCCTCGCCGCCCTTGGCCCAGACCTCGGAAAGCTTAACGTTGACGCCGAGCTTCTGGCACTCGGACTCGATGAGCGCAAGCTCTGCCTCGGTGTCCGTCGGGAAGCGGTTGATGGCGACCACACAGGGAAGACCATAGACGCTCTGGATATTGTCGACGTGACGGAGCAGGTTGGGCATACCGGCCTTGAGCGCCTCGAGGTTCTCCTCGTTGAGATCGGCCTTGGCAACGCCGCCGTTGTACTTAAGCGCACGGGCGGTGGCGACTATCACGACGGCGCTGGGGCGAACGCCCGTCATGCGGCACTTGATGTCGAGAAACTTCTCGGCACCCAAATCGGCGCCAAAGCCTGCCTCGGTAATGGCGACATCGCCAAAGCGCATAGCCATACGCGTGGCCATGATGGAGTTGCAGCCGTGGGCGATGTTGGCGAAGGGACCGCCGTGGACAAACGCGGGCGTGCCCTCGAGCGTCTGCACCAGGTTGGGCTTGAGCGCATCCTTAAGCAGCGCAGCCATGGCGCCCTGAGCCTTGAGGTCGCGGGCGCGGACGGGCTCGCCGGCAAAGCTGTAGCCGACGACGATCTCACCCAGGCGCTCCTTGAGGTCGTTGATGCTCGTGGACAGGCACAGGATTGCCATGACCTCGGAGGCAACGGTAATGTCGAAGCCGTCCTCGCGCGGCACGCCCTGAGCCTTGCCGCCAATGCCGTCGATAACGTGGCGCAGCTGGCGGTCGTTCATGTCGACAACGCGCTTCCAGGTGATGCGCTTAACGTCGATACCGAGCTGGTTGCCCTGCTGAATATGGTTGTCGAGCATGGCGGCCAGCAGGTTATTGGCGGCGCCGATAGCGTGGAAGTCGCCGGTAAAGTGCAGGTTGATATCCTCCATGGGGATGACCTGGGCCCAACCGCCGCCGGCGGCACCGCCCTTTACGCCAAAGACAGGACCGAGCGAAGGCTCACGCAGGGCCACGGCGCTCTTGACGCCGCGACGGCGCAGGCCATCGGCCAGACCGATAGTCGTGGTGGTCTTGCCCTCGCCGGCGGGCGTGGGGTTGATGGCGGTCACGAGGACGAGCTTGGCCTGGTGATCGGTCGGCTCGTTGAGCAGTGAATAGTCAACCTTAGCCTTGTCGAAGCCGTACGGAATCAGGTGCTTTACGTCGACACCGGCGTTCTTGGCCACCTCGGTAATGGGCAGCGGTGTGACGGAACGTGCGATTTCGATGTCAGTAGGCATGGACGGTCCTTTCGTTACCGGATGAGAAAAAGACCAATCCAGCATAGCACGCGCGCGCAATAGTAAAACGCCCGTAACCGACGAACGGCGATATGTTTACCCGATGCCCAGCGATAGCCTACAGATGCGCTAAAACAAGCCCATTACTACAGGGTCGGTTCAATACCCAAATGCTCGAATGTGCGAAGCGTTGCCTGGCGACCCTGCGGTGTGCGAATCATCAATCCGCACTGCAGCAGATAGGGCTCGTAGACATCCTCAAGCGTACCCGGGTCCTCGCCCACCGCACTGGCAAGCGTGGTCAAGCCAACGGCACGGCCGGAGAACGTCTTGGCAAGCGTCTCCAAGATTCGAATGTCCATCCAGTCCAGACCAAGCTCATCGATCTCAAAGAACTCGAGCGCCTGGCGGCAGATATCGAGCTCGATGGGACCGTTGCCGCGCACCTGCGCGTAGTCGCGCACGCGCTTGAGCAGACGGTTGGCAAGACGCGGCGTACCGCGCGAGCGCGAGCCGATCTCGAGCGCGCTGGGATGGTCGATCGTCACACCCAGAATGGTCGCCGAGCGTGTCACAATCTGGGCGAGTTCCTCAACGGTGTAGTAATCCAGGCGATATGAAATGCCAAAACGGTCACGTAGCGGGCCGGTCAACATGCCCGAGCGAGTCGTTGCCGCCACCAACGTGAACTTGGGGATGTCCAGGCGAATCGAGCGCGCCGCCGGACCCTTGCCGATCACGATATCGAGCGCAAAGTCCTCCATCGCAGGATACAGGACCTCCTCGACCGAGCGGTTGAGGCGGTGGATCTCGTCGATAAACAGCACGTCGCCCGGTTGCAGGTTGGTAAGGATGGCAGCCAGGTCGCCGGTGCGCGCGATGGCCGGACCGCTCGTCGTCTTAATTTGAGCGCCCAGCTCGTTGGCGATAACCGTGGCCAGCGTGGTCTTGCCCAGACCTGGAGGGCCCGAGAAAATCACGTGGTCGAGCGTTTCGCCACGGCTCTGCGCTGCCTCGATGAGCACGCGCAGACTCTGTTTGATGTGCTCCTGACCGCAGTAGTCATCCAGACGCTGGGGGCGCAAGGTGCGGTCGACATCGAGGTCTTCGGGCGTCAGCTCCGAGCCCACCATGCGCTCACCGTGCGCCATCGATGCCGCCGGCGAGTTGCCGGGCATCGCCCACAGGTCCTGAGAGTCATCGGCTTCCCACATCACGCATCCATTCCGAGTCGCTTAAGCGCCGCGCCGAGCAAATCCTCGACACGCATATCCTGCTCATCATACCCGCTCAGGGCAACCTCGGTCTCCTGCGGGCTAAAGCCCATGGAAAGGAGCGCCGCGCGGGCGTCATCGATTGCCGAGGGAGCGGCAGCGGGAACCGGCATCGCAACCTGACCGGGGATTACGTCGACCGGAACAAAGCCCTTGTCCTTGGCAAAGGTACTCTTGAGCTCCAAGATAAGGCGCTGGGCGGTCTTTTTGCCCACACCGGGAACCTTGGCCATGCCCTTGTCGTCCTCGGCCATCACCAGGGAATACAGCTGCCCCACGGTATAGGTGGAGAGCACGGCGAGCGCCAAGCGCGGGCCAACGCCCGAGACGGAAACGAGCCGATCGAACATCGTGCGCTCGTCCTTGGAGGCAAAGCCAAAAAGCGTCATGGCGTCCTCGCGCACCTGCATGCGGGTATAGAGGCGAACCTCACCGCCGGGCGTAGGCAGCGTGGCGGCAGTGCTGCCCGAAATACCGAGCTCAAAGCCCACGCCCGATACATCGACGACGGCCGAGCTCATCGTGGCCTCGACAAGCGTTCCATGGAGCTGAGAGATCATCAGTATCCGGTTCCTCTCTGTTGATAGAACTCGCCGCCGGTAAGCGCCCGGGTGCGGCTTAGGTTAACGTGACAGATGGCGCAGGCCAGGGCATCGGCGGCATGGTCTGGGTGAGGATCGTGATCGAGCTGCGTGAGCGTGCGCACCATGTAGGCAACCTGCCGTTTATCCGCAGCGCCCGTGCCCACCACGGCTTGCTTGATCTGCATGGGCGTGTATTCGCCAATCTCGAGCGCGCACTCCGAAAGCGCCACGAGCGCAGCACCGCGGGCATGCGCCGTGGGGATGGCCGAGCGGACGTTGGCGCCAAAGTAAATGCTCTCGATGGCAGCGGTATCGGGACGGTAGCGTTCGACGACGCCCTTGAGGTCGCGGGCGATATGCGACAGGCGCACCGCGAGCGGGCTGCCCGCGCTGGTCTCGATACAACCGTAGGCACGGCAGCGAACCTCGCCACGCCGCTCCTCGATAATCCCCCAGCCCGTATGGGCCAAACCAGGGTCGATACCCAAGATAACCAAGCCGACCTCCCCTCGCCACAAGCACAGCGCAAGGCAAGGCCCCGCGCATCATTCACGAACGTCTGTTCTAGAATAACACAACGGGGCCAAGACGCTTAGTTGAAGTATCGGGGTTGGGAGCGAATCCCATCCCATAGTTAGTTCTGCGAGAAGAACGGGAACTGTCGGGGATCCACCGGCGGATGCGGCATCGGACCTCCCTGGGGCCCACCCTGTGGTCCGCCCTGGCCGCCCATCATCTTGTCGATGGCGTCCTGAACCTCGCCCTCGAACTTTTTCATTCCCTCGTGCAAACGACGCTGACCGTCCTCAGAGCGCAGCTCTTCCATCTGCTCAGGCGAAATACCCAACAGCTCGCCCAACAGGCCCATCATCTCGCCGCGCATGCGGTCACTCGTATCGTCGTCGGCAAAGCGGCGCACCTCGGCGCGTGCCAGCGAATCAACCGTCATGCGCTCCTTACCGTTGAGCCCCAGATCGGACCACGCAAGCATGTACGGCCAGGCGCGCTCGGCAAACGAACGGGCCGAAACGATCGGCGCCGTCGGTAGCATGCGACGGGCAGCCTCACCCTGGCGCACGAGCATCAGCAGCAGCGAGCAGGCCTCGGGCTTGGCGGCGGCCATCGGGATGTCGTCAAAGGGACGGTTGCGGTCCACGTGCGACTCGAGCGCACCATCGACCTCGCCCGGCTCAAGCCCGCCAAGCAGCTGCGCCGCGCGATCGAGCATATCAACCGGACCGGCGAGCGTCGAGAGCGCCTGCGCCAGCACGCGATCCATGCAATCCTCCACCGCGTTGAGCGTCACGAGCTTTTGGGGCACCACGGCCGAGGCGCGGTTGCGCACGCGTGCCACAAACTCGAGCGTCGACAGATACACATCGCCAAAGGGCGCAAAGTCGCCCTGGTAGCCGCCGGACAGCGCGGGCGCCGCCAGCGCGTACTCAGTCTTGGAAAGCGGGCTCAGCGCCGTAGCGCCCAGCTCGAGCGCCGTATCCTCGAGCATCAGGCCCAACGCACGCGAGCGCAGACGTTCGGCGTCGCCCGCCGACACGTCGCGGTCGAGCACGCGCGCCACATCCGGCGCATCGCGCTCGACGGTGCGAATGTGCAAGCGCTCGGCGATTGAGCGAACAGCGGAACAACGGGCGGCTTCGGCCTCCTCCTGCGCCGGCGTAAAGATGCGATTGCGCCCCAGCACCAGGCCAATCACATTACGCGGACCCAAGGCATCGACGGCAAGCGCCGCCAACAGGGACGACGGCAAATCGCCCTCGAGCGCCACCACGGCACGCGAAGCGCCGCGGGCGCGGGCATTGTCGCGTACGGCAAGCACCAGCGCCTGCCACAGCCACTCCTCGGAACGAAACTCGGGCAGCTCGTGGTCCTCCAGGGCATCGAGCATCACGCCGCGCTGAATCTCCTGAACCAGCAGGCTCTCCTCAAAGCACGGCGCCTGGGCCACCACGCGGCCGCAATCGTCGAGCACAAACGATCCGCCGGTATACACCGACTCGTCATAGGCACCAATCGGCGCCATGCAGGCAAACCATACGCTGCGCTTGGACGCGATCTTGCGGTAGGCACCGCTGCGCACGGCGGCAATGGCGGCCGTCTCGCGATCGGTCATGTCAAACGCGTTGAACTGGAAATAGGCGATGAGGTCGACGCCGGTCGGCAGCATTTCGAGCTCGCGGTCCAGGTCAAACACCACGGCGATGCGCACGCCGTCCACGTCAAACACCGGAGGCGCCCAACGCGCGTCGTTGCTCTCGCCACGCTGCAGGGCGATGCTTGCGCGCGCAGGCACCACGCGGCCATCCTTAAGCATCATGTAGTCGAGCAGGGGCTGGCCCTCAAACGAAACCGCAGAGGGCACGATGCAGATCATGTCGAGCTCTTGGATGCGCTCGGCAACGCCCGTCAAGCCCGTCAGCATATCGTGCTCAAAATCGGCAGCGCCCACCAGGCTGCCCGGCATGGCACCCATAAAGAGCGGAGCCGGAACGCACAGCACGCGCGCGCCGCGCTCATGAGCCAGGCGAGCCTGGTCCTCGATGCGGCCGCAAATGCCCTCGATGTCACCCAGGCGCATATCGATCTGTGCAAGTGCGAGCTTCATGGCCCAGCCCTTTCCGTCGTAAATCGTCGTTGTCGTAGTAAAAGCGCCGGCCGCATAATGCAGCCGGCGCTCGCATGTGCATATGCTAGCTATGATACCCCGAGCGGGGGCGCGCTCCTAGAACGTCGCGGACCACAACCCGTGCAGGTTGCAGTAGGCATAGACGGTACCGGTCTTGGAGCCGCCAGCGAAAAACGTCGTGGGCTTCATGCCGGGCTCAAGGTAATGGACCTCCAGGCGGCCCTCGGCCTCAAGCGCGATCCACTCGATGTAGTGCTCGGGCAGCATGGGGTGCTCTGTCGAGCCCACGCGTGCGCGAATGACGTGGCCGTCGCGCTCGATCTCGACAACAGGCACGTGCTTCTCGTGTGCCGCATCCTCGGTGTTTGCGGTCAGCTCCGTGCAACCGGCAGGGGTCGCAACGCCGTCGCCAAGGGCAGCGATGAGCTTACCGTCGGGGTCCTTAAAGAATTTCGCCATGATGTTCTCCTTTGCTGATGTGCCAATATTCCTGATGCTTCTTATGCCCAAAGGCAGGCGAACCATCCACGGCATGGCAAATGAACACATAACGGGCGGGAACGGTGGGGCGGCGCGCACTATCCGCCCTGGCGGCCCCACTCGAGCGGGCTAGCGACCGTCGCCGCCGAGCAGTGCCAGAACATCCTCGCGTGTGAACAGCGCCGACGAGATGCCGTCGCCGCCGAGCACGCTGTTGACCAGATCGCGTTTGGACTCCTGCATCTGCATGATGCGCTCCTCGATCGTGTCCTTGGCAATGAGCTTGTACACGGTCACGGTGTGCTGCTGGCCAATGCGGTGGGCGCGGTCGGTCGCCTGATCCTGCGCTGCCACGTTCCACCACGGGTCGTAGTGAATGACCACGTCGGCCGCCGTCAGGTTAAGGCCCACGCCGCCCGCCTTGAGCGAAATCAAGAACACCGGCACCTCGCCCGCCTGGAACTGCGCAACCATCTTGGCGCGACTCTCCTTGGACGATGCACCCGTGAGCTTAAGAAAGGCGATATCCTCCTTGGCCAGGCGCTTGCCGATGATATCGAGCATGCCCGTAAACTGGCTGAACAGCAAGATGCGATGACCGCCGTCGAGTGCTCCGTGGACGAGCTCCATGCATGTATCGAGCTTGGCGCTTCCCGCCTTGTAGTCCGCATAGTGCAGATGCGGGTCGCAGCAGATCTGACGCAGCTTGGTGAGCTCGGCAAGTACCTTGAGCTTGTCTTTCTTAAACTCCCCGGCCTCGCGGTGCTGCACTTGCTGGGCAATGCGGTCCTGGTTGGCCAGGTAGAGCTTGCGCTGCTCGCCGGTAAGCTGCGCCATCACCGTATCCTCGATCTTCTCGGGCAGATCGGCCACCACCTCTTCCTTGACGCGACGCAGCACAAACGGCGATACGAGCGCCTGCAGACGAGCGGCACTATCGCCCTCAGCATGCTCGACGGGACTTTCAAAGCGCTTGGCAAATGAGTCGCGCGTGCCCAGAAGACCCGGCATCAAAAAGTCGAAGATACTCCAGAGCTCGGACAGGCGGTTTTCGATGGGCGTTCCCGTCAAGGCAAAGCGCACGCCGGCCGGCAGGCGCTTGGCGGCGCGCGCCACCTGGGTGAGCGGGTTTTTAATGTACTGGGCCTCGTCGAGCACCACGCGAGCAAAGTCCTGCTCGATGTATTCGTCGATGTCGCGGCGCATGAGGTCATACGACGTCACGACCACGTTGTGCTCGGCCACGCCAGCGATCTGCACACGGCGTTGAGCCTTGGCGCCCACGATGGCGCACACATCAAGCGAGGGGGCAAAGCGCTCCAACTCGGCAGCCCAGTTGTACACGAGCGACGCGGGGCATACCACGAGCGTGGGCTTGGTATCCCCCGCTTCCACGCGCGCCAGAATGTGCGCGATCATCTGCAGCGTTTTGCCCAGGCCCATATCGTCGGCCAAGATGCCGCCAAGGCCCAGGTGCTCGAGCGAGCCGAGCCACTGATAGCCGTCGACCTGGTAGCCACGCAGCGTGGCCTTGAGCGAGGCGGGCACCGTAAAGTCCATCTTGCCGAGCGTGTCCAGACGCTCGACGGTGCGGCGGAACGCGGCGTCGCGATCGGCCTCGAGCGCCGGCGTGCGCGTGAGCATGCTATCAACAAACAGGGTGCTCGACGCGGGAAGCGACACGCCGTCGAGCAGGTCGACGGCATCGACACCCAAGTCCTCGGCAAGGCCAAACGCAGCACGAGCGCCCTCGTCCAGGCGCACGATGTCGCCGGACGTAAGGCGCGCGAACGTCTGGTGGCGCTTATACGAATCGAGATAGATGGCAAGGTCGGCCGCCGAAAGCCCGCTCGCACCTAGCTCGACGTCGAGCAAGTTGCTCTTGACGGTGGCGCGCACCGAGAGCTTAGGCGCAGGGCGTACCGAGATCTGGCGCAGGCGATCGCTGAGCATGACCTCGCCCAGCTCGGACAGGGCAGACAAGCCCTCGGTCAGCAAGTGGAACAGGCTCTCGTCATCGCGCTCCTCAAATGCCAGGCCGCCCTCGTAGAAATCGAAGTACAGGGCAGCCGTGTCCATAACGCGAAACTCCGCCACCGTATCGCGGGGCGGAACGCCGGGGCGTTGCTCTTCGAAAGGGCTGCCCGGAGCACCAAGACTAAAGAGATCTGCCGACCAGTCGCCGTAGGTAACCGTAACTTTGCAGGTCACGAGTCCATCGTCGACGCCGATCGCCGTGGCAAAGCTCGGCTCGGGCGCCACGGTATCGAGCGCAGCGGGCGCGGTCAAGTCGGTGTAGTCGCGCAAGATAGGCAGTGCCATGCGGCAGAACTCGCCCACCTGGTCGGCGGCGATATGGACCGGCGTGCGGCAGGGCAACAAGTGCGATAGGAACGGCGCCGCATGTTGGGCAAACGCCGTGTCGGTACGGCGCGCGCGGCGCGTATCGACCAGATAGGCTGCGTCACCAGCGACAAAGCAGTACGTATCGGCCGGCAGGCGCAAGTCGTAGCTGCCTCCCGCCGCCGGTGCAATCTTGGCGGTAAGGAGCGGCGGGCGCTTAGCCGGGACTTCGCCCTCCCCCTGCGGCGACAGCTCGACCGCCACCTCGTAGGCGCGATGCGTCGCCGTCCCCCGCGACCAAGCAGGCTCAAAGGACATGGTCCTGCCACGCAGCAGGTCCAGCACGGACACGATGGAATGCTCGGATACCGGCAACTGACGCTCGGCGACAAAACCGCTGCGGGCAAAGTCATACGATGCCGAGCGCGAACTCGTAATATCGCCTAGGTAGGCGACCGTCATTGCGATAAAGTCGAGCAGCTTTGTCGATACGTCGTCGAAAGCCTCGGGCACATGGACAAACGTAAGCTTCTTGCCATAGGAGAACGTACCGCCGCGCACATAGGCATCGGCCATGCCGTCGATATCCTTAACCACGTAGGACACCGAACCGCTACGAATGCGAAACTCGAGCGCCCAGTTAAAGCGATCGGCAAACAGCGGATTGTAGTACGGCACCAGCGAGGGCTCCAGCACCGCTTTGGGCGCATCGGGGTCGATGGTGCCGGCGAGCTTGCGACGCATGGCCACGAGCTCGTCCATGCGCGCGTCCGAAAGATCGGAAAGCGCCGCCACAAGGCTCGGGCTCGTGGGGACGGGTGCCGGGAAGGGAAAGTTGGGGTTGACCGCAGATGCGGTGGGCGCGGGGCGTGTGGGCTGTTTGGATTGTACGGGCGGTGCCGTAAACGTGCGGACCGGCGTGCGCAGGCCCTCAACGGGCTCGGCGCCGCTGGCATCCAGATACGCCAACGCCGTGGCGATGGCGTGCTTGCACATGCCGGAATAGCGGAAGGCAGCGGGGCAATCGCAGTCGTAGTCGACAACCTCGTGCTCGTCCATGTCGAGCGCCACGTGCGTCTTGTACAGGTCGCCGCGCGAGCCGCGCACCGAGCCCTCGATAGTCACATTTTTGGAGAAGCGCGAGCCGGAGTCTTCGAACGACAGCACGGCACCGTTGAGCATGAGCGAGCGCCCCTTCATAAAGGTGCTGCTAAGCGCCGCCTCCTTACGAAGCGCCTGCACAAACGTCCCCTGCGCCATCACTTCCTCCAATCTCACCCGGGGTAGCTAATTTGGGACGGGGCTATTTTAGCTACCCCCATATGTCGGTTGAGATGCATTCCGGCCCCGACTCATTCGCCGTCGGCCAAAGGGTAGCTAAAAAAGCCCCGTCCCAAATTAGCTACCCCGCCAACGCCGTCCTTAGATCACCGTCACGCGGCCTTGATTGCCGACGATGGCCTTTGCCTCGGCCAACAGCGGAATCGAGCGTGCGTTGACCTTGGCCGGCACCTCGGCACGCAGCACACGCCCGTCCACCTGCTCGATAAAGATCTCCACGCGGTCGCCGCCCGGGTTGGCGGTAAGCACCGTGGCGAGACGCGCCATATTGCCCTGGCTAAAGCGGCTGTTGGGCACCATGACCTCAAACACCTTGGGCTTGTTGCTCTCCTCGTTAAGCTCCAGCGGCACGATCTCCTGCGCGATGATCTGGTCGCCGCGGTCCGAGCGCTCGAGCTTGCCCTTAATGCGCACAAACGCATCGGACAGCTGTGCACCGGTCTCGGGATCGACCTCGCCGTATAGATACCCCTCGGCCTCTTTGTAGGTCTTGGGGAACACCACGACCGTGGCCTCGCCTTCCATGTCCTCGAGCTGCACAATACCCATGGGGTCGCCGTTTTTGGTCACGCGCTTGGACACGCTCGAGACCATGCCGGCCCACCACAGCGCCTTGCCCTCGGGAATCTCCTGGTTGATGGTACCGCCCGTGGGGTTTTGCACCTCGTAGCCGGTATCGATCTGCGAGAACGAGAAGTCGCGTGCCTTGGCTAGTGCATACTCAAACGGGCGCAGCGGGTGGTCCGAGACATAGATGCCCAGAACCTCCTTCTCCTGGCTCAGCTTAAGGTGACGGTCCCACTCCTGGCCGTCCGGATCGGGCACGCTCACCTCAAAGCCCGAGCCCTCAACGTCGCCAAACATATCGAAGAACGACGTCTGGCCACTCGCGCGATCTTTCTGGCGCTTTACCGCGGCATCGATGATGTTCTCGGGGTTGTTCTTATCCACAAAGTGCATCATCTGACGACGCGGATACCCCGTGGAGTCGAAAGCACCTGCCTTGATGAGCGATTCGATCACGCGACGGTTAGCCTGACTCGAGTCCACGCGCTCGACAAAGTCGTGCAGTGTCTTAAACGGGCCGCCCGCCTCGCGCTCGGCGATAATCGCCTGCGCCACGCCAGTGCCCACGCCGCGGATGCCGGCCAGACCAAAGCGCACGCCCTCCTTGGTAGCCGTGAACTCGGTACCCGACTCGTTGACATCTGGCGACAGCACAGGGATGCCGTCATGACGGCACGCCGAGACGTAGTGAACGATCTTGTCGGTCTTGCCCGTATAGGACGTCAGAACGGCCGCCATGTACTCGTGCGGATAGTGCGCCTTGAGCCACGCCGTCTGCATAACCAGGATGGCGTAGCCGGCGGAGTGCGACTTGTTAAAGGCGTAGGACGCGAACTCGAGAACATCGTCCCAAATCTTCTGGGCGACCTCGCGCGTGTAGTTGTTCTTGATAGCGCCGTTCATCCAGTGGTCGTAGGTGGTCTCGTCCGAGCCATCCTCCCAGTGGAGCACCGTCGAGGTGAGCAGCTTGATCTTTTTCTTAGCCACGGGCTTACGGATACGCGAGTCCGATTCGCCCTTGGAGAAGCCGCACATCTCAACGGAGATGAGCATAACCTGCTCCTGGTAGACCATGGTGCCGTAGGTTTCACCCAGGATGTCGTCCAGGCGGTCGTCGTAGGAGACGGCCGGCTCCTTGCCGTTCATACGGTTGATGTAGGACGAAACCATGCCGGCGCCCAGCGGGCCCGGGCGGTATAGAGCGATCAATGCCACGACGTGCTTGTACTCGGTGGGCTTCATGTTCTTGATCGTGGCCGTCATGCCGGCGGACTCGACCTGGAAGACGCCGGCGGTGTGACCGGAGCCCATGAGCTTAAAGATCTCGGGGTCGTCAAAGGGAATCTCTTCCTCTTTGATGTCGATGCCGAAATTCTTTTTGATGTTTGCCTTGGCCTTGGAGATAACCGTCAGCGTGCGCAGGCCCAGGAAGTCCATCTTGAGCAGGCCCATGTCGGCAACGGTATGACCCTCGTACTGGGTAATCTCGACGCCGCCCTTGGTATCGAGCTTGGTGGGCACATGCTCGTTGACGGGATCGCGGCAGATCAGGACGGCGCACGCGTGCACACCCTCGCCACGGGTGAGGCCCTCGATCGAGAGCGCCGTGTCGATGATACGGCGGGCGTCGTCATCCTTTTTATAGGCCTCGGCAAAGTCGGGGTTAAACAGATCCTCTTTGCCGGGTTGCTTTTCGAGCACCTGCTTGAGCTTGACCTTGGGGTCGCTCGAAACCATCTTGGACAGGCGCTGGCCCATGTAGACCGGATAGTCCAGCACGCGCGCGGCGTCGTTGATGGCCTGCTTGGCCTTAATGGTCGAGTAGGTGATGACGTGGGTGACCTTCTCGGGGCCGTAGAGCTGGCGAACGTGCTCCACGACCTCGAGGCGCCGCTCATCGTCGAAGTCCATATCGATATCGGGCATCTCGGTACGCTGCGGGGACAGGAACCTCTCGAACATCAGGCCGTTCTCGAGCGGGTCGAACGCGGTGATGTTCATGGCGTAGGCGACGATAGCACCGGCGGCCGAGCCACGGCCGGGACCGACGCCGATGCCCGTTGCGCTATGTGGA
>UQXC01000034.1 GCA_900544995.1 uncultured Collinsella sp.
AAGGCCAAGCGGGGCGGAGGCGACGATAGCACCGGCGGCCGAGCCACGGCCGGGACCGACGCCGATGCCGTTGTCCTTGGCCCATTGCACGTACTCGGCGACGATCAAAAAGTAGGCGGCAAAGCCCTTGTCGCAGATGACCTTGTATTCGTACTCAAAGCGCTCTTTGATGTTGACGCCACAGATCTCGCGCGTGGCCCAGTCGTCACCGTAGTGTTGGCGCAGGCCCTTCTCGCACTCGCGGCGGAACTGGCTCTCGTGCGTCTCGCCGGGATCGAGCAACGGGAAGCGCGGCAGGATGATGGAATCCCAGTCCAGCTCCACATAGCACTTGTCGGCAATCTCGAGCGTGTTGTCGCAGGCCTCGGGGCAATACGGGAACATCGCCCGCATCTCCTCCTCGGTCTTCATGTAAAACTCCGAGCCGGTCATGCGCATGCGGTTGGGGTCGTCGACCTTGGCGTTCATGCCAATGCACATGATGACGTCCTGCACGGGCGCGTCCTCGCGGCGCAGGTAGTGGAAGTCGTTGGTGGCGATGACCTTGACGCCCACCTGCTTGGCGATGTCGATGAGCGTGCGGTCCATCTGCTCGTCGGTCAGGCCGTTGTCGGTGGTGATGCCGTGTTCCTGGATCTCGATATAAAAGTCGTCGGGCTCGAAGGTGTCACGGAAAGTCTCGGCCCACTTGATGGCGCCCTCCATATCACCGCGGTCGATGTACTTGGGAATGATGCCGGCGATGCAGGCGCTGGTGCAGATCATGCCCTTGGCATGGCGGCGCAGGTTGTCGAGCGTCACGCGCGGCTTGTAGTAAAAGCCCTGCACGGCGGCCTCGGAGACCGTCTGCATCAGGTTGACGTAACCCTCCTGGTCCTTGGCCAGAAGGATCATGTGGTAGAGCTCGGGCTTATGGTCGCGGGCGAGCGTCTCGTCCGGCGTAAAGTAGACCTCGCAGCCAAAGATGGGTTTGATGACCAGGGGTGGCTTGAGCTCGTCGATATTGCCCTTCTCGTCCCACATGGCCATGTCCTTCACATACTGGGCATGCTCGCGCGGGTTTTCCTCGGGATCGGGCTCCACCAACTCGTCGCGGCGATCCTTTTCCAAGAAGGCCTTGTCGTGGCTCCAGGTTTTGTACTCGGGCGTGTTGTGGTTGACGGCGTCGCAGGCCAGCGCCAAGTCGGGCACGCCATACATGTAGCCGTGATCGGTAATGGCCACGGCGGGCATGCCCAGCTCTACGGCGCGATTGACCATATCCTGGATACGGGTTGCGCCGTCGAGCATGGAGAAAACAGTGTGATTGTGCAGATGGACAAATGCCATGTGATGAGCTCCGATGCGGGTTCGTGATCTTAGGGTTACGATTCTACCGCACGGCGCGGACGGCACCCGAACCTAGCCCAAACCCACACGGCTCCTATTGAGTTGCGGTGAAATAGTTCCCGCTTGGGCCACCTGGGCCGCAATACAGGAACTATTCCACCGCAAGTTATCTGAGGACTAGAAATTGTAGGTGACCACCTGAGGCTCGGCGGGTTCGACGAAGATGGTTGGATCCGGCTGCTCCACGCGGACGAACTTGACGGTCACGGCCTCAAAGCCCGCCTTGTGCAGGACATCCGAATAGACACGTGCCTGCAAGGCGTGCTTCTCGAGCAGCTGGTCCGGCGTCTCGTCCGGCGTGCCGCCCGTCTTGTAGTCGATGACCAGCGCGCATGACGAATCCGCCGGGTTCGTCGCCAAAGCGTCGATGGCGCCCTCGGCATAAGCACCGTAGCGAGCGATGTCCTCGTCCTCGCAGCCCAGTGAAAAGAACGGCACCTCGGCGCGAACGCACGGCCACGCGAGCAGGTCGGCACGAACAGCCGACTTGAGCCAGCGGTCCAGGGCAACGTCGAAGCGTTCACACTGCTCCGGCGTCAGGCACCACAGGCGCGCCAGCGCATCGGCACGCTCAGCGGGCAGCGCATCGGCACCCATCTCGATCAGCCACTGGCAGGCGGCATGGAACGCCGAGCCCAGCGCCATGGGGTTGCCGGCGGGCTCAACGGCGGCCACGTCTGCATCCGTCATCTCCGATCCATCCGACTCCGCATCATCGCCGGCCTCGTCCATGGGAACACGCGCCTCGGCGGAACGATCTTCCGCCTCGGCATGGAGCGCCGCGGCGATTGACGAGTAGCTATACGAATCACGCATCGGATACGGACAGATGCCCATGCGCACGCCCACTGCCTGGGGATACACAAGCTCAAACGAATCGGGCTTGGGGTCGGCAGGACCGGGAACGATTGTACTGGCCGAATCGTCGGCAGTATCTGTATCGACATCGCCGCGAACAAGCCTGCCCTCGGCATCCAGCGAAGCGTTAGCCTCAAACGCCTGCTCACCAAACGTAAAGTCCGCCAGCGAGATGAGCTCGTAATCGCCCGGCTTGGAGTTGTCGAACACCAAACGGTCACTATCGAGCTGCGGCATGTCCAGGCTGCCGGTCGGCAGGATGCGGCGCAGCACGTCGTAGGTCAGATCGGTCTCGACATCGAAGGTCGGCGCCGTCACCTTGCCGCGGCTCACGCCGGCATCCATCGCCAAGATCACCAGCTCGCGCGCTCGCGTCATGGCGACATAGAGCAGACGAGCCCGCTCCTCGAGCGAAAGCTGCAGGTCGTCGTTACGCAGGCGGGCAAATGCCTCGGCGGGAGAGCCCGTCGCGCATGCGTCCTCCATAAGCTCTGGCGGCAGCCACAGCGACGTGCCCTTGCCCTTAAACGCGTGTTCAAACTGCTTTTTGACGTCATCGCCCTTCACGAAGGTTCCGTCGGCAAGCTTAACGCCATCGAAGCGCGCCGGCAGCGCCACGACTTGCGCTCCGCCCTCGACGCGACCCATCTGTGCCGCACCGGACGATTTGCGCACGCCAAAACACTCGGCAACCGCCACGACCGGATACTCCAGGCCCTTGGACGCATGCACGGTCATGATGCGCACCGCGCCGTCGCCCTCCTCGTTGAGGGCGCCCGGGGCCTCCTTGCCCGCCAAGAAGCGGTCGAAGGCGAGCGCGATGGAGCGCGGAGAATTGCCGAGCTCGGCCTCTGCCTCGGCCACGGCGTCGAGCGCCTTGAGCACGTTGGCGGCAATGGCCTTGCCCTCGGGGCCGCGCTGCGCCAGACGCACGAACCAGCCGGAGGCATTGACCACATCGCGCGCGATGGCGGCGAACGAATCGCGTCCCACGCGACGAAGCGCGTAGCGCAGCACCTCGCGGGCACGCGTCACGAGCGGCAGGTTCTGCAAACCCGGCACATCGGAATCGCTCATGATGCCCACATCGATATTGCGGCGCGACGTCTCGCCCGTCTGCTCGTCGAGCTTGGTCGCCAGCGCCAGGAACTCCTGGGCGCCGAGTGCAAACATCGGCGAGGCCAGCAACGGCATAAGGCCTTGGGCCGTATCGGCCGGATTGGCGAGCGCGCAGACCAGGGCACGCACCGTCTGCACCTCGGCCGCCTGGGCAAAGACCGAGCCGCCTGCGATGACGCAGTCGAGTCCTTGGTCGCGGAAGGCCTGCGCGTAGACGCCGGCATTGGTCATGCGACCCAGCAGCAGCACCATGCCGCCCTGGGGCTGGCCGGCATCGGCAAGCGCATGGAATCGCTCGGCGATCGCACGGGCCTTGGCCTGCGTGCGCTCCTGCATACTGCCGCCGGCAACGAACAGCGCCTGGCGGCGCGAAGCCTTTGCCTTGAGCATGTCCTTGCGTTTGTCGCTCGGTTCAAGATCCAAGAACCCCTGCATCAAACCACCGGTGTCGCCGTCAAAGACGCGCGCCACATAGCGCAGCACCTCGTCGTGGCTGCGGAAGTTGCGCACGAGTTTGACGAGCTCGCCGGCGGGAGCATCGGACGTGGTGACTGTCTCGGACGCCGTCGTCGAACCCACCTTGCGCTCCTGGCGGCGAAACACCTCGACCTCGGCACCACGGAAGCGATAGATCGACTGCTGCGCATCGCCCACGGTGCACAGCGCGCGTTCCCCCGTGCCCGTCAGGTATCGGATCAAATCGACCTGCATCTGATCGGTATCTTGGAACTCGTCGATCATGACCATCTTAAAGCGGCCCTCATAGGCAGCTCGAATAGCCGGGTAGTCGCGCAGCGCCTCGTACGCCATGCGCAGCAGGTCATTGTTATCGAGCGCGGACTGGTCGGCCTTGAGCGCACGGTACTCCGCCTCTACGGCACGGGCAAGCCCCACCAGCGCATCGAGCGCCGGGCCGCCGCAGGCAAGCACGATATTGATAAACGCATCGGCGGCCTCGGCCTTGAGTAGCTCCACCTGCTCCTTAGGAAACGCCTTGCTCGCCCGAGGCATACTGCACGACATCATGAGTCGCGCCGCATCCTCCATGGTTTTGCCGCTCGCCTCAAACGCGTCGATGGCGTCGAGTGCCACCTGCGCTTTCTCGGTCGTGGCCTTGCTTGCGCCCAGCGCCGCACGATAGGCATCGGCAAGCGCCGAGGTGTCGGCCTGGCCGCGCGCCACGCACACATCGTCCATGCCGCCCGGAAGCTGGCTCGATAGCTCCAGCAAGTCGCGCACCAGGCCTTTGATGGTGGTACCGGCGCCAAACGTCCCGCCCTCGCCCGCCATGGGATACCAGGCGTAGAGGGCCTTAAGCGAAGTGGCGAGCTCGGGCGCGGCATCGGGCGCCGTCGCGCGCCCCAGCACATGCTCGACAGCCTGATCCATAAGCTCATCGGTATCGGTAAGCACCGTGAACTCGGGGTCGATGCCCAGCTCCAGCGCATGCGCGCGCAGGATACGCGAGCACATGCCGTGAATGGTCGAGATCCAAGCGTCGTCGACGGTCAGGGCCTCCTCGTCCATACCCTCTTCGATAAGCGCACGGCGCACGCGGTCGCGAATCTCGGCCGCGGCGTCTTTGGTAAAGGTAATGGCGAGCACCTGGTCCAGATGCTCGACAAACGGACCGGATTCGGGCGAGAGCGCATAGACGATGCGGCGCGTGAGGGTAAAGGTCTTGCCCGAGCCGGCACCTGCCGAGACAAACAGCGGGCGGTCGAGCGTTTTGACGACTTGCAGCTGTTGCGGCATCAAGGTCGAAAGATCCATGGCCTACACGTCCCTCCTTACAAACGTTCCTTCGTGGTTATACGAGCAGCGCGCATGCGCGGCTTGCGCCGACGTCGGGTCGACAGCGGCGACGATGCCCGCCTCGAGTTCGCGCAAGCGCTCGGCGATGCCGGCCTCCACGCGGTCGAGCAGCGCATCGAAGTCCATGTTGCCGCCCTCGCCCGGAAAGCCCTTCTTAAGGCCCGGAATGCGGCCGTCGCCGCGCTCTTCCTCGAGCAACTCGGCACTTGCGGCACCACGCAGTGCGGGCTTGCCGCCCTTGGTCGAAAAATAGAGCGCCGCACGGGCATCTAGACCCAGCGCCCGGCGCATGGCCTGCGCGTAGATGAGTGTCTGGGTATGGGGTGGCAGCCAGCGCGGATCGTCGATGGGGGCCTCGCCCGACTCCTCGTCGCGCACCGTGGGGTCGGCGAGCTTAAACTCCTCGACACCCGAACGATGCTTGTAGTCAATCACCACAGCGCGGTTCTCGGCGTCCACATCCACGCGGTCGATGCGCCCGCCGAGCGGCCAGCCGGCATACTCGACCTGGAGCTCGTTGAACGCAAACTCCAGGTAGCGCGGCGCGAAGGGCGCGAGCGCCTCGGACTCGTAGGCGAGCACGCCCTCCAGTTGCGGCAAGATCTCGGCCGCCTGGCGCTCCTCCACTGGAGAGAGCGGCACCAGCGGGCCCTCGGTACCGCGCTTGCCGGCGTGCTCGGCCAGGGTCTCGGCAAAGACCTCGTGCAGCAGCTCCTTCGCGCGCGGCAGATTCATGGGCGTCACGCGCTCCATGCCCTCCTGCGGAAGACGTGCATGCAAGTGCTCCAGCACGTCATGGACAAAGTTGCCCTTCTCCATGTTGCCAAAGCCCGCATCGATGGACTGAGGTTTGACGCGATACGAGACGAACCAGCACAGCGGGCAGGTGGAATAGGCCTCGATCTGCGAGGCGGACGTCAGGCGCGGCACGAGCGGCGCGTCCTCGCCCTCGCCATCGCGACGACGCAGGACCAAATACGGCACGGCCTCGGCACTCAGATGCTGAGGGGCTTCACAGGTCACGCGCTCGCGCTTGAGACCTTCGCCTGCCGCGGGATCGAAGTCCTTTACGATATCACCCTCACCCACGCACTTCGCCTTGTCGGCGCCAGCGGCCTTAGCGTCACCAGTGGTCTTAGCGTCGTCAGCGGCCTTGTCGGCGTCAGCTTCCCTAGCAGCTTCAGCGGCCTCGGCATGCGCCCGCAACTCGGTCCACACGGCAGCCGGGTAGCACTCGCGCGCTTGGCGATCGTGCGTCACGCGGGCAAGCGCAACCGGGCCGCGTGCCGCCTGCATCGCGTGACCAAAGCGCACGCGCAGCAGGGCCGCGGGCTCAAGCGTCACGCCCTCGCGACCAAGGCTCGCCGTCAGCGTAGCCAGCGGTCCCTCCTCGTGCGAGAGCGGATAGCTGTCCAGATCGACATCGGCAAACAGCACGGCATCGTAGCTGCCGGGGCGCAGAGCCGCCGCGTCGGCAAGCGAAGCAAAACGAACCTGGGCACGTGGCGCACGGTCAACCTCGTGGGTCTCGTAATCGTAGGCGGTGCTACGCTTGTCCACCTTGGTGCGAATGCCATCGAGCACGGGCACGGTCGCGGCCTGCGACACGTCGAGCGCGCGGGCGCCGTTCATAAGGATGTCGATGGCGTGGCGCAGCAGGGCTACCTCCGCCTGGCGACGGGCCTGGCCATCCAAGCTGCCCAGCGAGCGATCGGGCAACGCCTCGGCAACGGCAAGCATGGCCTTGAGCGCCGTCACGGGCTTGTCACGCCACAGCGCCTGGAACACGTCCGAGACCACACACGGTACGTTCTTAAACCAGTTATCGTCGCTCGCCGCCTTGCGCGCGCCCCTCACCTGGCCTTGGACACTCTGCAGCAGGCTCTTAACGCCCGCGGTAGTCTTGCTGCGCGAGAGACGCATATTCTTATCGAAGGTACGGGCATTGACGGCATCAGCGCCCGAAAGCGGACTGTAGATCCAGTCGGTAAGCTCCGGCGCGGGCCACCACTCGGTCTTTGACGCCATGCCCTCATCGGCGGCCTTCATACGCTCGATCAGACCGGCAAGCGCCGCAAACTGCCTGCCCGCAATGGATTGGGAAAACGCCGTGAACTCAGCTGTCTCGGCGGCGATATGACGAGCCGCCAGACGAGAGGCGAGCTCACCGAACAGCTGGGGTGCCCGGGCAGAAACAACGAGCACGCGCACGGGGTCGGCGGGCGTTGCAGTAGTTTTATCGGCCTTGGACTCCTTGTGCGATTTCACCAACTTATCGATGGCGTCCGCATAAGCATGGGCACGGGCATGGGGGCCGGCGACCTCAATAAAGGCAGGCTGAGCGGCGGTCCCGCAAGCGGCATCAGACGCGACGGCGTCCTCCTCCAGCGGCGCGGCCCCAAACAGCACACCGCGGGCATCAAATGCCGCGGCAAGCTCCTCGCGCATCGCCGCCTGCTCGCGGGCAAGCAGCACGACGACCTCTCCCCCATTGTTCGCCACGGCAGACAGCAGCTCGAGCAGACCGTGCGTAAACGACGTGATACCGCGCACGCATACGGCGCGGGTGCACGCCGGCAGGCTATCGGCCAGGGCACCGGCCATAATGTCGGCCGCCTCACAGGGCTCGACCATATCTCGACGGTCCAAACCGCCCGCGTAGGCGCGCAAAAGCTCGAACACACGAGCCTCGGCATCGCTTTTTGGCTCCGGCTGGCAGTTGTCGCCACGGCATCGTTCGGCACCCGTCCCCGCCACACCCGGCAGCACGTCGCGGACCATGCGCGCGAGCATGCGCACCGTGCCCTGGCTGCGCGAAAGCGGCTGCAGATCGGCATCGTCGAGACGCGTGACCATGTCCGAAAACAGCATCTGGCGCTGCAGGTTGTCGACGAAACCGCGCCCGTCGCCCAAAAGCTCCCAAAGCGAGCGAAGCCACGATGTAGGCGTCTTGTAGTCAATACCCAGCGAAATCCCGGCTTCCGCCGCATCATGACGGCACAGGTCGAGCTCGGCAAACGTTGGCGCCAGCAACACGGCACGCGCGTGGCGGGCAATAAGGTCGGCAAGCAGCGCCGACTCGGCATCGCTCAAATCCGTGCCGGCATTGGTGGTATAGATTCGAACAGACATGGTCCTCCGCTCAAACTGTTCGCAATAATCAATGTATCCATCCTACCCGCCCAAGCGGACAGATTTGCCCCACGCCAACAGATTTGATCCCTTGGGGACGGAGGAAAACGGATCATCGAGGGGGTCAGTCTAACCCGGTGATCCGTTTTCCTCCGTCCCCAGGGGATCAAAAAACCGCCCCCGGAAGAGCGGTTTTGTAAAATTCGTTTTTTGCGTGGCCTACTCGCCATCCTCCAGCTTAATGAGGATCTTGCGGTAGCCACCGTACTCGCCGTTGAGCGCCTTGGACACACGGCTCACCGTGGTGGACGAAGCGCCGGTACGCGCCTGAACCTCGACATAGGGCTCGCCCTCGTCCAGGTAACGCGCGACCTGCAGACGCTGCGATAGATCGCAAATCTCGCGCGGCGTGCAGATATCGGTCAAAAACGCTTGGATATCTTTCTCGTCGTCCAAAAGGCTAAATGCGTGGACCAGCTGCTTGACATCAGGCTTGTCAAACATGTTCTCGATATTCATCGATCACCGCCAAACCCGCCAAAAGGCATCGAAGTTGATACTGACATCGGGCATCGCTCGCCCGTTCTATGCAATAGGGCAACGCCTGTGGCTTTTGCCCGTAGCAGTTTAGCACACCACCAAACTAAAGCGACAAGACTCTCTGCCAGCGGCGCATTTTTTAGGACGAGCGCCGTTTTGAAACCGAATGCGCACGCAAGCTCCACGAATATCTGAGACAATGGGCGCCCAAACAAGGCCGTGCCCCGCACCCATCCAAGTTGCAAAGGCATGTGCCCCTCACGCCTCTTTGCCACGTCTTGCGCAAGAAAGGATCTCCACCATGCGCTTTTTGCTCAACTGGCTTTTGACCTCAATCGCCATCGCGATCGCAACGTTTCTCGTCCCCGGCATTCAGCCATTCGGCATGGCCGACGCCTGGGTCTGCTTTGCCTTCGTGGGACTGTTCCTCAACATCGTCGACTCGCTCGTCAAGCCGTTCCTGACGGTCATCTCGCTACCGCTCACTATTATCACGCTTGGTATTTTTCAGCTCGTAGTCAACAGCTTTATGCTCGAGCTGGCCAGCTACCTGTCGGTCAATCTGCTGGGCGCGGGTATCTCCATTGCCGGCTTTGGATCGGCCTTTATGGGCAGCATCCTGGTATCCATCATGCGCAGCATTCTCGATAGCATCGCCAGAAACTAGAACGACCGGATTCGGACCGCCACAACACGCCAAAAGAAGGCCGTCCATCGCAACGATGGGCGGCCTTGTCATTTGCCAAGCCTCAGAGGGCAAGAAAATCTACCATTTCTACCCCGTCCCCAAATGACGGGTGGGGCTAGATGACGTAGTCGTAGCCCTCGTTGGGGGCAACAAGCGCATCGAGCGTCACGCCGTCGAGGTAGTCGTTTATGAGCTTATCCAGGTTCTTCCACACGTCGAGCGTGGGGCACTCATCAGATCGCGAGCAGCCCTTGCAGTCGCCGTCCAGGCATGCGACCGGCGCCAGGCTACCCTCGGTCAGGCGCAGGATCTCGCCCACCGTGTACTGCTCGGGCGGGCGCGTGAGCACGTAGCCGCCGCCCTTGCCGCGCATGCCCGAGAGCATATTGGCGCGCACGAGCGTGGCCAAAATGTTCTCCAGATATTTCTCCGAAATCCCCTGACGCGCGGCGATCTCTTTGAGGGGAATGCGGCCTGCCGCCTGGTGCTCGGCCAGGTCGACCATAACGCGCAGGGCATACCTGCCCTTTGTGGAAACCAACATATATATTGCTGCCTTTCGGTCTTTTAATCCGTAGAAATTCTAGCCGAAATATTGATTTTGAAAATACCTATTCCCGTCAAGCTGGTTAATCGACTCGTAATAATCTTCTATTTCCTATTGCGTTACTAGGGTTTTGTGTCTACTATGCTTGCCAACAGCAAGACGGACAACCTATAGGGTTTATAGGTTTTGCTGTTACACACACCGTAAAACCACACGGTATCCAGGCATTTGAACACTTTGGAGGTTCACCATGAGCAATGTTTACACGTCCATCGATCAGCTTATCGGCCACACTCCGCTTCTGGAGCTCACTCACTTTGAGGCCGATGAGGACCTCAAGGCCCGCGTGCTCGTCAAGCTGGAATACTTCAACCCCGCCGGGTCCGTCAAAGACCGTGTCGCCAAGAACATGATTGACGAGGCCGAGAAGGCCGGCAAGCTCGTGCGCGGCGGCGACTACACCATCATCGAGCCCACGAGCGGCAACACCGGCGTCGGCATCGCCTCGGTGGCGGCGGCTCGCGGCTACAAGGTAATCATCACCATGCCCGAGACCATGTCCGTCGAGCGTCGCAAGCTCATGCAGGCGTACGGCGCACAGCTCGTGCTCACCGACGGCTCCAAGGGCATGAAGGGCGCCATCGCTAAGGCCGAGGAGCTGCAGAAGGAGACTCCTAACAGCATTATCGCCGGCCAGTTTGTAAACCCCGCCAACCCCGCCATCCACAAGGCCACGACCGGCCCCGAGATCTGGGATGACACCGACGGCAAGGTCGACATCTTCGTCGCCGGCGTCGGCACCGGCGGTACCGTGACCGGCGTGGGCGAGTTCCTCAAGGAGCAGAACCCCGAGATTCAGGTTGTCGCCGTCGAGCCCGCTACCTCCCCGGTGCTCTCTAAGGGTCAGGCCGGCCCGCACAAGATCCAGGGCATCGGCGCCGGCTTTGTGCCCGACGTCCTCGACACCCAGGTCTATGACGAGATCATCCCCGTCGAGAACGACGACGCCTTTTCCACCGGCCGCGCTGTGGGCCATAAGGAGGGCGTGCTCGTAGGCATTTCGTCCGGCGCCGCCGTGTGGGCCGCACTGCAGCTGGCCAAGCGCCCCGAGAACGAGGACAAGACCATCGTGGCCCTGCTTGCCGATACCGGTGAGCGCTACCTGTCCACGGCACTCTTCCAGGACTAAGGTCTGTCGCCCATAGGTTGAGCCCAGGACGAACCGGTCTCCTCTCTCCCGGCAGTCTGAGCCCATCCCATCAGGGCGTCCCACGAGTCGTCCGAACTTGCTACAATGTCTGCGGCGCGGAACCAGCCTCCCGCGCCGCTTTTCTTTTTTGGCCACATGCCACCAAGGAGAACCTCCCCATGCACAACAAGCGCGTGCTCGTCGCCATGAGCGGCGGCGTCGATTCCAGCGTGACCGCGTATCTGCTCAAGCGCCAGGGCTACGAATGCGTCGGCGCCACCATGCGCCTCACCTGCCCCGCGCCCGATCCCGTCACGGGCATGAGCAAGGTCGACCGCGACATCGCCGACGCGAAGGCCGTCGCCGAGCGCCTGGGGATACCCCACCATGTGCTCGACCTGCAGCAGACCTTCGACCGCAATGTTATCGAGCGCTTCGTGACCGCCTATCAGGAGGGGCTGACGCCCAATCCGTGCATCATCTGCAACCGCCATATTAAGTTTGGCGCGCTGCTCGATGCGGCACTCGATATGGGCTGCGACTACATCGCCACAGGCCACTACGCCAAAACGAGTCAGGCGTCCGACGGAACCTGGCAGTTGCATCGCGGCGAGGACCCCAAAAAGGACCAGAGTTACTTTTTGTATTCGCTCACGCAAGAGCGCCTGGCACGCACAATCTTTCCGCTGGCAGGCCTGGCCAAGGAGCACGACGTGCGCCGCATTGCCGCCGAGCAGGGCTTCATCAACGCCAAGAAGGCCGAAAGCGAGGATATCTGCTTTATTCCGGACGGCGACTACGCGGGCTATATCGAGCGCCGCTGCGGACATTCCGCTGCACCGGGCGACATTGTGTGGCGCGACGGCAGCGTGGTCGGACGCCATAACGGCGCGCTGCGCTATACCATAGGCCAGCGCAAGGGTCTGGGCGTCGCGATGGCGCACCCCGTGTACGTAACGGGCGTCGACGCCGTCAACAACATTGTGCATCTGGGCGAGGTCGAGGACCTGACGGCCACAGCGCTCACGGCCGATGAGTGGATCTGGAGTGCCCCTGCCGACCGCATGGAAGCAGAGCTCACGTCCGGCGGCATTCGTGTGGGCGCCAAGTACCGCTACCGTCAGAAAGACCAGGCAGCGACCCTTACGCGCGGCGAAGACGGGCAAATGCTGCTGACTTTTGACGAGCCGCAGCGAGCCATCGCCCCCGGCCAGGCCGTTGTAGTCTATCGCGGCGACATCGTCCTGGGCGGCGGTACCGTTACGGCAGCTATCAAGTAGTCCCATCCCCTTCATAAGTTGCGGTGAAATAGGGACTGTTTAAGCGTTTCAGGCCGCTAAACAGTCCCTATTTCACCGCAACTTAGAGAGGACGGCCTCGGTCGGCACTGCTGTGTCAGCCGAGGCCGCTACATCGTTAGCGCTGGACGTAGGCGCGAACCAGCTCAAAGGTGTTGCGCACGCCGTCCATGTGGCTGCGCTCGTAGTTGTGGCTCGCGTACACACCGGGGCCGATCAGGCCGTGACGGATGTCGTAGCCGGCAGAAAGCGTGGCCTCAACGTCCGAGCCGTAATGCGGGTACACGTCGATCGCGTAGTCGAGCTCCAGCTCGCGCGCGATATTGGACAGCGTGGTCACCAGATCGTAGTTATAGGGGCCACCCGAATCCTTGGCGCAGATCGACACCATGCGCTCGGTGCAGCCCAGGTCGTCGCCCACGCAGCCCATGTCAACGCTGATCATCTCGCGCGTGTCGGCCGGCACGAAAGCGCCGCCGTGGCCGACCTCCTCGTACACGGTAAAGAGCAGCGACACCTTGCGCGAAAGCGTCACCTCGCCGTCAGCAACGGCACGGGCCAGACCCAGCAGAATCGACGCCGACAGCTTGTCATCCAGGAAGCGGCTCTTAATGTAGCCACTCTCCGTCACCGTCGTGCGAGGATCCATAGCGATGATGTCGCCAGTCTGAATACCCAGCTCGAGCACATCGTCCTTGCTGTCGACGTTCTCGTCGAGCAGGATCTCCATGTTCTTCTCGATGGCCTTGACCGGCTCGTCGGCCACGTGCGCCGAAGGCTCGGTATTGAGGACCACGCCCGTGTACACATTGCCGTCACGCGTGTAGACGGTGCAGTTCTCGCCATCGGCCGTAGACCACTGGTGCCCACCAAGCGTCGTGGGACGCAGGCGGCCATTGTCCTTAATGGAGCGCACCATGGCGCCCAGGGTATCGACATGGCTCGCCAACACAAGTGGCTCGCCCTCGCCGCCAAGCTCAACCAGCACGTTACCTTTATTGGAGCGCTCGGGCCCAAAGCCCATATCGCGCAACGTCTCCATCAGATAATCAGTAGCCGCACGAGTAAACCCCGTAGGCGAAGCGATAGAAGTCAGCGTCTTAAGCTGTCCTGCGATATAGGAGAGCGTCTCCTCTAGAGAAGCATCAACATTAGAAGTCATATGCATCCTTCCAAGTAAAACTAAGACCGAGTCCCGATTTTAACCGTTCTGCACGTGCAATGCCCCAGGAGCCGAGCCGACTCCAGACGTCCCCGCACCGGTTTTGTGCACGTGCACGGTTTACAATCCCAATCTTGCATAAATCCTATCGGTATCTGCATAGAAATGAGGCATCTTTTTGCTTCGTCTCAGGGTGCCCCACCTTGGGCCGTGCAAAAAACGGAGTATTCAGCACCGTGGGCCCCAACAGCCCCATCGCGAACGACAAAACGACGCGGTTACAGCAGTGTTGCAGGTCGTCGCAAAGCAAAAACTCAGTAACAACCCCCTCCGCTCATCGATAGCCCACCTACAATGGCTGTCGATAGGCGCCTGCGGGCCACTACGGCCCATTAACAACGTTATGCATTTTTAAGAGCTTGCTGAATACTCCCAAAAATGCACGCAGGGAAGTGCACCACCTATCCGCAGCGGGCAGTACGCCTTGGTTTTGTCCGTCTCAGGGCATCGACGCAGCACAAAAAGCCCCGCCGTGCGTAGCACGGCGGGGCCAGCGGCAAGTCAAAAGACCATACACCTACGGGCGAAGGGCCACCAAACTGAGCTAGGCAGCCGGGCAGATCTTCTTGAAGAGCTCGATGACGTCGTCGAGCGTCGCCTCGCGCGGGTTACCCGGGAAGCAGGCGTCGGCCATGGCGTCCTTGGCCAGGACCTCGATCTCGTCGGCCTTCATGGCCTCGCAGACGTGCGGGATGTTCACGTCGGCGGAAAGCTGCTTGACGGCGGCGATAGCGGCGTCGGCAGCCTCGTCGGTGCTCATGCCCGTGGTGTCAACGCCCATGGCGACGGCAACCTTGGCCAGGCGCTCGGCGCAAACCGGCTTGTTGAACTCCATGGCGATCGGCAGCAGCATGGCGCAAGCGACGCCGTGCGGGGTGTCGTAGTGAGCGGACAGGGTGTGCGCCATTGCGTGGTCGATGCCCAGGCCAACGTTGGAGAAGCCCATGCCGGCGACATACTGGCCAAGGGCCATGCCCTCGCGGCCGGAGCCGGGCTGGCCGGACTTGGCCTCGGCGACAGAGTCGCGCAGGTTCTCGCTGATCAGCTTAATGGCCTCAAAGTGGAACATGTCGGAGAGCTCCCAAGCGCCCTTGGTGGTGTAGCCCTCGATGGCGTGGGTCAGAGCGTCCATGCCAGTGGAAGCGGTCAGGCCGGCGGGCATGGAAGCCATCATGTCGGGATCGACGACGGCGACCTCGGGGGCGTCGTTGGTGTCGACGCACACGAACTTGCGGACCTTCTCGGGGTCAGTGATGACGTAGTTGATGGTCACCTCGGCGGCGGTACCGGCGGTCGTCGGCACAGCGATGGTGAACACGGCATGGTTCTTAGTGGGAGCAACGCCCTCGAGGCTGCGGACATCGGCGAACTCGGGGTTGTTGATGATGATGCCGATAGCCTTGGCGGTATCCATGGAGGAGCCGCCGCCGATAGTCACGATAGCGTCAGCCTCGGCGGCTTTGAAGGCCTCGACGCCGTCCTTGACGTTCTGGATAGTGGGGTTGGGCTTGATCTCGGAGTAGAGGCTCCAAGCGATGCCGGCGGCGTCGAGCTCGTCGGTCACCTTAGCGGTAACGCCAAACTTAACCAGATCGGGGTCGGAGCAGACGAAGATCTTCTTGTAGCCGCGACGCTGGAGCTCGCCGGGGATCTCCTTGATGGCGCCGGAACCATGATAAGAAATGGTGTTGAGAACGAAACGATTAGCCATTGATAGCCTCCCATCGTGTGCGGGGCACCCATTACGCCCCACGCTATAAGTCCCATCCTAACGCTTTTGAAACGAAAAACACGTGAGAACGTCAAAATTGTTAAAGCGTTTCAACAGATGATGAAAAATAATGCGGCAAAGGGACAGCCCCTTTGCCGCATTCGGTTACTTTCGGCAGCCCTCTTTCCAAGCCTCGGCCGCAACCTTCCAGCGTAAGCGCAAGTCGCGCTCGCGGTCGATGAACATGATGGCAAACGCGACAAACAGCAGCAAGCTCGCCACGACGATGGCGTGCAGGCCCATGCGCTCAATACACCAGTTGCCCAACACGGCGCCAAACACAAAGGTAAAGATCACGCCAAAGTACAGCACGCCGTTTTCCAAAAAGCCGCGCTTGTGGGTGATGATGTAGTCGTCCACGTTTTGCAGCGCATTGCGCAGGTTACCGATGCACATGGTCGTGGCGATGCCGTGTCCATGTATCTTGCGGAAGCTCTCGACCTGCATGCCACAGGCAAACGAGGTGAGGCAGTTGGCGAGCAGGTTGTAACCGCCACCGGGGATAAAGCTCACGCCCAGCAAGATAACGGCTTCAAAGAACACCGTCACTTGGCGCCAGTGAATCACGCTGCCAAACCGCTCGTGAACCAGGTCGGCAAGCATAATACCCACGGCAAACGACACCACAGGGAAGAAGTAGCGCCCCGCCAGCGCCCAGTTGCCCTCCGAGATGCTCACGCCCACGAGCAAGATATTGCCCGTCTGCGCGTTGGCGAAAACATGGTCGCGCCCAATGTACGAATACACATCCATAAAGCCACCGGCGAGCGCCAAGATGATGCCCAGCTCAATAGACTCAGATATCTGTTTGGCACGCTGCATCGTCGTGCATCCTCCTTGTTGACGACTCTCTCGTGCGTTGGCGGAGACATAGCCGCCGTTCATACTGTAACCCATTGACAACATGGCGTGCGTGCGAGACGGGTTCCCCAACGCGCAGATACACAGTCTGGAAACAAACGACACACGCATCGACGCGCCGATCCGCCATGTACTCCACCAGTCTTTTTAGCGCCGTCCCAAAAAGACTGGTTACAATTACGTGCAGCATACAAACACCGGGAGGGATCGTGGCAAAAAAGCCTCAGCACGCTCAGAACAACCAGCGCAGTCGGCAGGGCAAACAGGGCCAGCAGCAAAAGCGCAGCGGTAAGGCGCAGGCCACGGTCGCCCGCACCAAGCATTCCCAAGCGACGCCCGCCCGCCCCTGGCGACCGGGCCGCGATAAGTTCCTCCCCGTCAGCCGCGCCGACATGGATGCGCGCGGCTGGGACCAGTGCGACTTTGTCTACATCTGCGGCGACGCCTACGTAGACCACCCCAGCTTTGGCATGGCCATCGTCAGCCGCGTCCTCGACGCGCACGGCTACAAAGTGGGCATCATCTGCCAGCCCGACTGGACCGACCCCGCCAGCATCACCGTGCTCGGCGAGCCGCGCCTGGGCTTCCTCGTCAGCGCCGGCAACATGGACTCCATGGTCAACCACTATTCGGTGACCAAGCACCGCCGCCACACCGACGCCTACACGCCCGGTGGCGATGAGGGGCGCCGTCCCAACCGAGCCGTCACGGTCTACGGCAACCTTATCCGTCAGACGTTCAAGGACGCCCCCATCATCATCGGCGGCATCGAGGCAAGCCTGCGCCGCCTGGCCCACTACGATTACTGGCAGGACAAGCTCAAGCGCTCGGTACTGCTCGACTCGGGCGCCGACATCCTCATCTACGGCATGGGCGAGCACGCGATTGTCGAGATCGCCGACGCGCTCGACGCGGGACTGCCCGTCGATCAGATCACCTATATCAACGGCACCGTCTACCGCACCAGCTCGCTCGACGAGGTCTACGACTACGACCTGCTTCCCAGCTGGGACGACCTTGCCGCCGACAAGCTCAACTACGCGCGCAGCTTTAACGTGCAGCAGCAGAATATGGACCCCATCACCGGACATCGCCTGGTAGAGCCCTACCCCAATAGCGTCTATGTGGTACAGAACCCGCCGTCGGCGACACTCACCACCAACGAGATGGACGAGGTGGCCGAACTCCCCTACGCACGCGATTGGCATCCCGATTACGACGCGGCGGGCGGCGTGCCGGCCTTTGCCGAGATCAAGTTTTCCATTAGCTCAAACCGCGGCTGTTTTGGCGAGTGCTCGTTTTGCGCCCTCACCTTCCACCAGGGACGCGTGCTGCAGATGCGCAGCCACGACTCGATCATGCGCGAGGCCGAGCTGCTCACGCACGACCCCGAGTTTAAGGGCTACATCAACGACGTGGGCGGCCCGACGGCAAACTTTAGCCGCCCGGCCTGCGACAAGCAGCTCAAGCACGGCGTGTGCAAGAACAAGCGCTGCCTGTGGCCGAGCGTATGCAAGAACATGGTGGTCGACGAGAGCGGCTACACGCAGCTGTTGCGCGACCTGCGCCGGCTGCCGGGCGTCAAAAAAGTCTTCGTGCGCAGCGGCATCCGCTTTGACTACACCATGGCCGATGCCTCGGACGAGTTTTTACGCGAGCTGTTGGAGCACCATGTCTCGGGCCAGCTGCGCGTAGCGCCCGAGCACGTGAGCGACGCGGTGCTGTCCGTGATGGGCAAACCGAGCCGAGCCGTCTACGATGCGTTCTGCCGTAAATTTGAGCGCTTGAACCGCGAATACGGACTCAAGCAGTACGTGGTGCCGTACCTAATCTCGAGCCACCCCGGCTCGACGATGAAGGAAGCCGTGGACCTTGCCGAGGCCGTGCGCGACATGGGCTACATGCCCGAGCAGGTGCAGGACTTCTACCCCACCCCGTCCACCATGTCAACGTGCATGTACTACACCGGCGTGGACCCACGCACCATGCAGCCAATCTACGTGGCACGCGACCCGCACGAGAAGGCCATGCAGCGTGCGCTCATCCAGTATCGCAAGCCCGAGAACTACAAGCTCGTGCGCGAGGCACTGGAAAAGGCCGGCCGTCGCGATCTGATCGGCTACACCAAGCATTGCCTGATTCGCCCCGTGCCCCCGCGCCCGGGCGAGACATCTGCTGGCGGTGGGCATGGCACCGGCAAGAAGGGCGGCAAGCCGCATGGCGGCGGTGCCGGCAAGGGGCCTAAAGGCAGCAAGGGGCACAGCGGCATGTCGCGCGCGCAAAACACTGCCGGGCGCAACCGTGCAGCTCAGGGGCGTCAGGGTGCCAACAGCGGCGGTCGTCGCAACTAGGGCAGCGGTGCGCTCGCAGCGTCCATCCCACACGCGTGGCGCAACGAATGCATTGCCTCAACGAGGATGACACCGGCGATAGCGACCGCAATTGCCACGTCGAGAGGCGTGTTTACAAACCAAAGCAACGTCATGAGATACGACCCGGCATTAAAGGCAAAGTGCAGCAGGATCGTGTAGCGGAGCTTTCCGGTCGTCACGAGCACCCAACCAAAGATGAGGCCGGCGGCACCCGCGTAGCAACCCTGTACCCAATTCATGTGCATAAAACCGAAGATTGCCGCCTGCAGCACAATCGCCGCGGCGATACCCCACGTGCTTGGGGCCGCCCAGGGCACCATGGCGCCGTCCTGCGCGCTCGCACGACGCCGGCGCTTCCAAAGTGGACGGCACTGCGGATTAAACGCTCGGAGCGAAAACTCAAAAATAATGCCGCGTACCAGCAGCTCTTCACAAAATGGGGCGCCGAACACCGTAGTCAGGACGGCGAGATAGCTGGTGTCGCCCATGCCTGTTTCCTCGACAAGCTCGCTGTAGTCGGCCGCCGCCTCGGGCAGCAGCGACAGCACGGCGTCGGTCACGTAGCCAACGACCACCTGCAGGGCCAGGCCAATCACGATAACGCAGGCGATGCGTTTCCATGTCCCACGCGCTCCCCCGCCGAGCGGATGCGCGCTTTGCCGGCGTGCCATAAACGAACGCGGCCACAGATAACGCCACCACAGCAGCGCCATCAAAAACGACGCCGTCTGAGCGACGGCTTGAAACCATTGAATATCGAGGCTGTCGATCGGGAAACCCGTCAGCGCCGACACGATGTCCAGCGCGGAGAACAAAACCATGCTCAGGACAATATCGGCAGCGACGACGCCAAAACAGGCAAGCGCCCAAACCAGCGCATTGAGCATGCCGACCTCCCCCCAACGACTAGTCATTGGGGACGTTCTTCAACGACTAGCTGTTGGAGACAGTCTTTGCCAAAGGCCCCGCTGGGCGAGATGTCGAACGGGAAGGTGCCGCAGCGATTGAACGCAGCGATAAACATGCGGATGGCGTTGGACGGCGTGGTGCCCACGAGCTGGGTTGCCGCCGCGAAGGCTGCCTTCTCCTCGGGCAAGACCTTCGCGACTACGGGGGTCATGTGTTCTGCCATGGCGCTTCCTTTTTGAAACGACGGTAGTGCGGATAGATGCGGGCCACGCGGCTGGGCGACGGGCTGTGAAGGCAACCCGATTGGCCCGCATCCGGAGTTTGTTTCTGCGGCTTTGGTATTACTTGGTAATCCAAAGTATTACCCCGCAGATAGAATACCATACCTAACCCTATGGGGACGGAGAAAAAACGGATCATTTTGTTGCTGAGTAAGTATTTAGAGCGTGACGATGTCCGAGATATTGAGGGCCTGAGCGTCGACGGCATCGTGCGTAGCAAGCAACAGCATGCGGCCGTCGAGCAAGTCGAGCACGACCTCGGCGCATGCGTCGCGCGCAGCGGTATCTAGGCCGGTAAAGGGCTCGTCCAGAATCACCGCGTCGCCTGGGCACAGCAGGGCTCGGGCAATCTCGACGCGACGGCGCTGCCCGCCCGAGAGCTCGGCCACACGAGCATGCACATCGACCCCCGGCACCAGCAGGCGCAACAGGGCCGCGGCACTCGAGGCGTCCACGCGCGCGTCGGCGCACACCAGCACGTTATCCAAAGCCGAGGCGCCCTCTACCAGGCGCACATCCTGAAACACCATGGAGCACGGCGCGCACTCCCCCGCCGCCAGCGCAAGCAGCGTCGACTTGCCCACGCCCGAGGTGCCCATCACGCAGATACGCCCGCCCGCGGGCACGCGAAGCACCAGTCCGCCGAGCGCCGGCGCCCAGGGCGCACGATCGCCCACGGCGAGCGCAAGCTCCGCAGCAGCGCCGGCGCCAGCAGAGTCGCCCGAACGCCCGCGAGTACCACGCCCATGTGCCCACACGGCAGCACGCCACGCTGCGGGCCCCGAAGCCCGCAGCAGCCACACCAGCACACGCTCGCATGCCCACGATGCCGCCACGACTAGCACGGTCCAAGCCAGCAGGTCAGCCGTCTCGATGAGCAGCTTCGCCTGATAGATGCGCTCGCCCACGGTGCCCGTCGCCATGCCGATCAGCTCAGCCGCCACGCCGGCCTTCCAGCTCATGCCAATCACGGCGCGGGCACACGAAAGCACAAACGGCAGGACTTCGCGCCAAGTGTGGGCGAAGAACAGTCGCCAGCCCCGCACGCCATGCAGGCGAAACATCTGCTCCAGTGGCTTATCCGCTTGCGCCAAACCCTCAACCAGCGAGAAATACACGCCCGGCAGCGCCATCAAAAAGACCGCGGCGATGCTCACGCGCGCCGACCCCAGCCAAATGAGCAGCAGGACCACCACGCAGGCAACCGGCGTCGCCTTAACAAACGAAAGCGCCGGCGCCACCAGGCGGGCAAACGTCCGCGACCGCACCGAGACTCCCGCCAGCACGCCGCCGCACACCGCGGCAAGCGCCAGCCCGCCCAAGATTCGCGCGCCTGATCCCACCAGGATCGCCCACGTGCCGGCATCGCATACCAGCCGCAGCAACGCCACCACAACAGCACCCGGACCCGGCAAAATCAGCGGCTGTGCCACCAGCGCCGCCGCGAAGACCCACACGGCAAGCCAAAAGGCGGCAACGGCACCTGCTGCCGCCACCGCCTTCATACGCTCTGTCATATGTCGAGCAAACGCACGCACGGGCTACTCCATGTAGTAGAAATCATCAGCCGGGAGCTTGCCGCCCACGGCGCTCGCGTCCGCATCGGCCAGCACCTGCAGGTACCCACCGAGTGCCGCCTTCATATCCTTCCCCGTCTGGCACACGAGCATGCACCCGGGAATCGCCTTTTCGGCAATCGTGGCGTTATCCACGATGCCTGCATCGACCACGGCCTGCGCCCAGTCTGCCGGCGCCGCATTGACGGCCTTAACGCTCGCCGCATGGCAGCTCAGGAATTCCGCCACGGCCTCGGGATGCTCCTCGGCAAAGGCACGGCGCACCACGGTCACACCCGTCAGCAGGCGCGAACCCGTGTCACCTGCCAGCTCATCCCACACATCGGTCAGACTTACCGGAGCCGACAGCTTGCCTTCGCTCTTTGCGATGGCAGCGGTCTTGAACGGCTCGGGCAGCACGCCCACGGCAGACGGATCGGCAAGCAACGCCGACAGCACCTCGGTGGGCTCGCTCTTAAACTCAAGCGCCACCTGATCGGTCAGGCCCGCGCGCTCCAGCAGGTAGTTCATGACGTACTCCGGCGTGGTGCCCTTGCCCGTCATATAGACAGTATGGCCCGCCAGATCGCCAAACGAGGTAACGTCCGCGTTACCCGTCACTACGTTCAGCACGCCCAGCGTATTGATGTCGATGACCTGCACCGCGCCCTCGGTCTTGTTGTAGAGCACGCTCGCCACGTTGGCGGGCACTAGGGCAATGTCAATATCGCCCTGAATGACCTTGGGCACAATCTCGTCGGCTGCGGCGCTGATCGCAAAGTCGAACTCGTTGTCCGTGGCACCGTCGGCCGCCTGGTCCATAAACCGCACCAGACCGATCGACGTCGGACCCTTGAGCGAGGCGACGTGCACCTCGACCGGCTCTGCGGCAGCACCGGCGCCGTCCGTGGCAGCCGAGCCCGCGGCGGACCCGGCACCGGCAGCC
>UQXC01000035.1 GCA_900544995.1 uncultured Collinsella sp.
TCAGGGAGGCGGGGCTGTCCCTCCCGGAATCGTCCAAATAGGTGTTGCCAATCCACCATGTACCAGGAGACCACCCGCTCGCCGCTGCAGCATATGAGCACGACGAGGTCGCGCGCGACCCAGATCCCGTCGACGTAGAGCACGCGGTGCAGCTCGCCGTCGGGGACGGGCATCGGCCAGACCTCCCAGAACTCGGCCGTCCTGCGCCTGAAGGACCGCCCGCCGCCCGGCATCGCCGCCCGGGAGTCCTTCGAGAGGAGCCACCCGAGGAACTCGTCCAGCCTCGTCGCCGTGTCGTCGTACCTCACAGTCGTCGACGCGCCGCAGGCCGTGCACCTCCACCGCTGGGACCCCGATGAGGTCCTGCCGATGCGCTTGGTCCGACCGCCGCAGTAGGGGCAATAAACGGCCTTCATGGGCACCTCTTCCGAAAGGGTATTTAACGGTTCCGGAAAAGGTTATCTACCTGCGGGAACGATAGGCAACCGGACACACATTCTGTCCGAGCGGTTAAAAGCGGGCACGGAATTTAAACGGCTGAAAAAGGGGCATCGACCTGCGCCGATACCCCTAAAGTAGCCACACATTTTGTCCTATAAGCCGCGTGCGGAACTCGCGATGAACTTCGTGCCCGCCGCCCGGGAGGACGCCTCTTTATTGATGGGAGGTCTGATAGGTCGATGGTTCCGTGCCCGGATGCGTCCAAAGTGGGACGGGCTTTCCGGATGGGCAGGCTTTCGAAAAATGCGTCCCGGAATTTGCCTTTGGAATGGGACGTAGTTTCCCGTTGAGGTGCTTTGCGGAAAGTGCATCCCACTCTGGGCGGTCGAAGTGGGACACACTTTCCCAAAGGCGCTCCAACGGGAAATTGCGTCCCATTATTCGGTCAAGAAACGGGATGCATTTTCCCAATGAGAGCAAAACCGGAAAATGCATCCCACAATCAACCCTCAAAGTGGGACGCCGTTTCCCAATGAGGCTCAAGCGGAAAATGCATCCCGGAATTTGCGCTCAAAGTGGGATGCGGTTTCCGGTTGAGGGTCTAAGGGGAAAATGCGTCCCAGAATCGACGCTTGAAATGGGATACAGTTTCCCGATGAGGCACTCGACGGAAAATACATCCCAGAAATGGCCTTTGAGCTGGGATAAGATTTCCGCGGCATCTCGGATTCTCAAAAATGAGACACGCCGTTGGCGAAAATGAGACACGTGATATCGGGCATCGGATGTATCATTTGCAAAAATGAGTCCACTCCACTCGAATAAAGCGAGGCCCCTCATGTACGTTCCACACCCCCGTATCCGTAGGCTGTCGAAAATCCCGCTTGTTGGGACGGCGGCGCTTGCTGCGTTGATCGCCACGAGCGTCGCCTGCTTCACGGCCACGCCCCAGGTTGCCCAGGCGGCAGACGCGCCCGCAATCACCGATATGACCGAGCAGGATTATCAAGCCCTGGGTCTGGGCACGAGCGAGGACATTCCGGCCGATACCGTTGGCCCCTATTCCACTGATACCCCCACGACGTTTGCCACGCGCAGCGAGGTCTATATGGCAGCTAACGGTAGCCATGGCAATCGCTACACTCTGCGCGACAAGCTCGAGAACGTCGAGCGCGGTGACATTGGCGGCAGCAGCAAACTCACCGATGGCTATGGAAGTGTGTGGGGCGCCGCAAAGTTCTGGCAAAACGTCAACAACTTCGATACGAACAGCGATCTCTACAAGCATAGCGACTACGGTGGCGGCACCTGGTCGTACCTAAGCAACAATGAGTCCTCAACAGTACTCGCCAACGACAACAACGGTTTCTCGGGCATTCACGCCACGAGTGTTGAGTTCTGCAGCGACGCCAGCACGGGCAAAAAGAGCCGCGTTGCCGAGCTCCGTGCTTACGGCGACAGTTCCTCCACGACGATTGACGGCAAGTCATACGCCGGAAAGGTTGAGCTGGTCCTCTACTCGTTTAGCAACGGGCGTACGCGCACTCTCGACACACACCTGCCGGTGACGGTCAACACTAATATGATGTACGAAGGCCGTTTTAAGTACCTGGATGCCGGTTACCTGCAAGAGCACGACGCCGTCTTTGATGTCGAGGCGGGCGATGTCGATGGCGACGGCGTCGACGAGCTTTTTGTCTATGCGGGCTGCTATGTCGACGAGAACGGCGTGCGCAAGGCTGTAGTCGACATGTATGACTTGGAGGGCGGCAACTGGAAGCAAAGCGTCGTCAAGATCGATGCCGGTAACGCCGCGGATTACACCACGCACAACAAGGGCGGGAACGACTCCTGGACGCAGCTTCAGTCAGCTCCTGTCGTTTCGCTAGCGGCCGGCGACCTCGATCGCGATTTTTGCGATGACCTCGCCATCGTGGTCTCGGCACCCTACGGCAAGAAGAATATTGATAAGTCGACGCATTGCGAGCTGTTTTCGTGGGATGCATCCAAGGGTGCGCTCGTCCATGTCGATGCTCTGGGCGACGCGGGCGCAATCTCCCTCTCCGCGAACGGCAAGACCATGGTCGCTGCGAATGCGACGTTTGGCACGTTTGCCGCCTACGATGAAGAAGGAAAGAAGACGGGTGAAACCGTCACGGGCCTTATTCTTGCGGGCTATGACTGGCAACGCAGCGCTTTTGATTGCGGCGCTTCTGACGGCAGCAAGGGGCTGTACGGCGCGCTGTACCGCTACGCGTATTTTGACTCGGAGTCTGGCGAGTTCAAGCTTTCCGATTGTAAGGAATACAGAGACGGGCTCCTCGCCTCCTATGGGCTGATGCATGTGCCCAACAGCGCATGGAAGGATAGCGCTCAGGATAAGCGCTATCCGTGCACCTTGGCGCCTATTGCCCTTGCCACTGCCAACCTTGACGGCCTGTCCGAGCAGCTGGCGGTCGACGAGGTGCTCGTGGGCGGCGATGTGTTCCGCGACTTTGCCTGCAACACGGCACAGAGCGGGGCTCAGGGCTTGGGGTCCATGGTCGGAACCATGAGCATGAGCGGTCAGCAATACAACAGCAGCAACAAGCATGACCACAAGGGTATAGAGCAGGTGTGGATCAGCGACGTCAAGGCGGGCAGCGTCTCGGGTTCGGACCGCTATAACGAGAGCTTTATCGCCGTGGTGGGCAAGCACCGCGACGAGGACCTGCGCAAGAACGATGACTACTATTGGATGACCGCCTCGCATTTTTCGCTCGACGAGAACGGAAAGGTGCGCCGCGGCGAGGAGCAGGTGATTAGCGAGAGCAACCGTCGCGGCACTACCTACGGCACATTTATCTCGCTCGCGCTGCCCGATGTCGACAACGACAGCGTCAAGATCACGTACAAGGACCGCTACAAGGTCTATACCAACCCGCGCGTGCTTGCCGTGCTGCAGGATGCGCCCTATGTTGAGGATCTGGAGCAGGCATACGGCTATCTGGTGTTGGGCGGCACGTCATACGGAGAGGAAAAGGGCACGGGGACATCCCAGGGCTATACCATTGGCGCCGAGTTGGGCGTTGCCGTCGAGGTGCAGACCGGTCCGCCCCTGGTCGCGATGAATGCTTCAGTCGATTTTGCCGCCGAGGGATGCTATGACTACCGGAGCGAGCGCACGGTCAGCGCAAGCGTAAGCTATGAGTCGCATGCCGGCGAGGGTGACAAGGCCGTGCTCTACACGATTCCGATGGTCTATTACGAGTATGAGATCGAAAATGAGGAAACTGGTGGCAAGGGCGTGATGGCGGCGCCCGTGTCGCTCGGCGCGCAGACCTCGGTCGTTAATGTCGAGGCCTATGACCGCATTGCCAAACAGCACAATATGACGCCGCTCAGCTACTTTTTGACCAACCGGTCGGGAGAACCCGGAACCTATCAAACGACGCTCAACGGCGAGACTCCCGTTGGGGATTCCTTTGGCCTGGGCAAGCCTGGCGTAACGCGCGCCTACACGCACGATGGGTTTAACGGCGCCGCCGCGCAGTCGGGGGCGAGCATTGAGCAGACCATCGAAGTCGAGGAGGGCAAGGAGCAGGAGCTCGAGCTCGGCTTGACGCTGAACGGCAGCGTTGTCATGGGCGCGAAGCTCGCAAAGCACGAGTTGTTTGGCGGCCTGTGCTTTGGTGCCAACGCCGGCTTTACTACGGGTAACTCCTCGAGTGAATCGACCGAATACGGCGGCACCGTCGACAACCTGCCCGAGGCCGCGCAGGGCAAGTACGGTTTTGTGTGGCGTCTGGGCGTCAACGCGGTGGATGTCGACAAGTTCGAGGCAGACTCGGGCGACAAGCTCGGCACTAAGGACACCGACCAGTTCTGGATCGTGGGCTATGACGTTAAGGACGTCGAGATGCCCGACGCGCCGGCCGTGACGGGCTTTACGGCAAACGCCGTCGATTCGACCAGCGTTACGTTTAGCTGGGACGATGTACTCGCAAACAAGAGTGGCTTTAGCTACGGCGTGGGCATGCTGCAGAGCAATGCGGCGGATGCGGTCGTCAATAGCTGGAAGATTGCCGACAACACGCAGACCTCGCTCAAGTGGGATGGGCTGCAGCCCAATACGGAGTATCGATTCGCCATCGCCGCCGTTAAGAATGGATCCACGACCGAAACAGGTATTCGCTCGGCAATCATCACGGTCAAGACCATGCCCGATGGCATGACGATGGCCGTGAGCGGACCTGCGGCGGATGCTGCGGAGGGGTCGGATCTTGGATACGACTCTTCGGTTGAGCGCACGGCGGGAAGCCACCTGACGCTCTCGGCGATTGGCCATGTGAAGCAACTCGGTGCCGACGATAGCGAAACAGGGCTGGCACCGACCTATATGTGGTACCGCAAGGGCCGCGGCGAGACAGAGTTTAAGCTCGTGGGTGCCGATGGCAACCTCGCGGCTGGAACGGCCTCAAAGCTCGAGATTGACCTGACCGCAGACGATGACGGTGCGCAGTATTACTGCCACGTGGGATACAACGACGTGGGCCTCGACACCGGCACGACGCTCGTGAATATCGAGGCCGAGGAGACGGCGCCCACAACGGTGAACGCCACCCCGATCCGCACGCGCCGCCTGTTCTCACAGGCAAGTGCGGGCGCCAAGAAGTTCCTGGACCATACGCTGGTAAACACCGCCGGCCCAACCGATTCCGAAGGCTCAAAGGACCCCGAGACTCCTGAGACCCCGACGAACCCGGACAAGCCCAAGTCCGACAACGGAGCTAAGACCGACACCAAGGTCAAGACTACGACCACAGCGAAGAACCTCGCAAACACCGGCGACCAAACATTCGCCCTAGTCGCCACCGCAGCAGCAGCGGGAGCAACGCTCGTAGTGATAGCCCTCATCATGCTGATCAAGCGCCGCAAGACCCACTAGTAGCCAGTCGAACATATCGACAACCCAAAAACCCGGGTAGCCAAAAAAACAGGCCACCCGGGTTTTCTGTTGAGTGGAGACTCCGCAAGCGGAAACTGCATCCCATTGCAGACAAGAATTCCGGGACACACTTTCCGCAAACAAAGAAGGCCACATAACGTGGCCTTCAACTTATATATGTTCGGCGATACACTCAAGACAAGCCGCGCTCCAACAACAGGGTGTCTGTCCGGGCGGAGGCATATAAGGTTCATCGCGAGTTCCGCACGCAAAGGAGGCCACTTAATGTGGCCTCCGTCTTGCGCAGGACTGTCTGAGCAGGGAACCTTATATGCCTCCGCCCGGACAAACGTTTCTGTTATGAACTCGCAGTTAGCCGCTACTTGATCTTGGTCGTACCCGGTGCCAGGTTGGGGTCGGTCTCGTTGGCCTCGGTCTGGAAGTGCTCGGTGTACACGTTCTTGCCGTCGCGGAACATCTCGTAGTACTGCATCTTGGCGTAATCCTCGCGCGCCTTGGTGGCGGCTGCGGCAGCGGCGTCGTCGCCGGTGACGTTGGAGGAGAGCGCCCAGCGCAGGCTGGCGTCCTCGTAGCCCACCGAGTTGATGGCGGGCAGCGACTCGCGCAGCGTCACGTGCGCCTTCTGGTAGTCTGTCAGCGGGGCGCCGATCAGCTGCATAAGCTGCGTGGACAGGTAGTTGGTAGACAGGTCGTCGACCTCGCTCGTCTGGTCGCAGCCGGCAACGTCGTAGTTGGCCCAGATGATGTAGTCGGTCTGCCACAGACGTTCCTGGTGCGTGGCATCGTCTTCGCCGGTAAACCACTTGTCGTTGAACTTGGACGGGAAGAACGGCTGGTGGTCGCCCCAGAACACCACGACCACCTTACGGTCGAGCTTGCTCAGGGCGTTGAGGAAGTAGCGAAGCGCCTGGTCGGACTGCTCGATGCACGAGACATACTCGTCGACATCGGACAGCGTGCCGTCCTCGACGGTCTTGGTGTCCAGGTCGGTCGTGTCGATGTTCAGGTGCATCTGCTTGTCGACCGGCAGCAGGCCCGTATCGTAGCCCGAGTGGTTCTGCATGGTCACGTCGAAGATAAACTGCGGATCGGCGTTCTGGTCGAGCAGCTCAAGAATCTTGTCGTAGGTAGCCTGGTCGGTCACCATACCGCGCAGGGTGTCGGCTCCCTGGAAATCGTTGATGGACAGGAACTGGTCAAAGCCAAAGTCCTTGTAGACGTTCTCGCGGTTCCAATTGGTCGCGTGGTTGGGGTGCATGGCCGTGGTGGAATAGCCGAGCGATTTGAACTGCTCTGCCAGATTACCGGTCGTTTCCATGTTGTAGATGGTGTAGGGGTACACGCCCGAGCCCAGGTTGGCCATGGAGTTGCCGGTCATAAACTCAAACTCGGTATTGGCGGTACCGCCGCCGTAGGCGCTCACGTAGAGCTTGCCGCGGCTGAGGCAGTTGGACAGGCTCTTAAAGTACTGCGGGCCTTCGTAGCCGGCGCGCATGTTCTGGTAGATGGATAGGTCCGAGAAGGTCTCGTTCATGATGGCGATGACCGTGGGCTTCTCGCTGTCGAACTGCTCCTTTGCGGCGGTGCGCTCGTCGCTCTTGGCCGCGTCGGACTTGTCGTAGGCCTTGGCGTACTTTTTGAGCGTGGCCTTGGCATCGTCGACGGAGTAGTCGGCGGGTTTGGGCGGCTTGATGGACTGCGCCGCGCTAATGAAAGCGGGCAGGTAGCCCTCGCGCCAGTAGCTCTCGAGCGGGCGCCAGGTGTAGACGGTGATGCCGAGGGTGTTGTAGTAGTCGATGAGGGTGACATGCGCGGTCACGCCGCCCAGGCACAGTACGGCGACGAGCAGGTTGGTGAGCAGCATGCGCTTGGCGTTGGCGGCACCCTTCTGACGGTGCGGCGCCACCAGGCCGGCGTACTCGCATAGCAGCATGGCGATGGCGGTAAAGCCCATGGACAGCACACAGAACAGCGAGATCGAGAAGGTGTAGCCGTTGCCGGCGACCGCGGCGGCGGTGGAGATGGCCGAAAGGTCGCCCGGCTGGATGGGCATGGATTTAAACGTGATAACGAAGAACTCGGCAATGCCCAGGACAAAGAGGGCAAAGGCCAGGACCGCGGGAGCTGCGCCGTGGCGCTGGAATAGGAAGAACAAGCCGGTCATGAGCACGGTGATGATGGCCCACTCGAGCAGGATGCACAGGGGGTAGACCCAGGTAAAGTCGTGGTTGGACGAGACCTCCATGCCCAGCAGCGCAAAGACGCCGGCGAGCAGCAGGCACAGGACGGCGGCGACGAGTGGTTTGCCCACAAAGGCGCCGCGCAGGCGGGCGAGCTTGCCGGTGGGGGCGGGGGCGTCGGGCTTGGCGAACGCAAAGACGCGCGGGGCGATGCGATCGCGGGCGATGCTGGCCCAGGCGCAGCCGGTGAGGATGGCGTTGGTCAGGATGAGCATCACAAAGGCGAGCGGCTCGTTTTGTGCGACGAGGCCAATAGCGCCCCAGACGGTCAAAAAGAGCTGGAACAGGCCAAAGGCGATGCTCCAGGCGAAGGCGCCCTTGGTGACGGTGCCCGACTGAGCGCGAATGGCCTTGGCCTCGCGCAAGACAAGGTAGACGGTCGCCGCAAGACCGACGAGCGAGATGGCGGCAGCGAACATGCTGAGACTCCTCACAAACTAAAACCTACGAAAGCGGGGGTTTACCCGATTGTTACCTAAATATGCGCTGCATTTGCGGGCTGCGCACAACAACCAGCCATATTAACGCGCACGTGTGGCGGTGTGGCGCAATGTAGTGGCGACCTGCGCGATAATGGACGGGAATTACACGGAAACGTAAAGGCTTCTTAAAGAATTGGCGAGGGTAGGGCGATGAGCGAGCAGGTTTGCAAGGCGGACATGGGCGGCGACGGAGCTGCGGGCGTGGATATGTGCGGCTATCCGGTCGAGACTACGGGCAACGCGGTGCTGGACATTTTGGAACACCGCTCGTCCACGCGTGCCTTCGCGCGTGATGACGACGACCGTCCCGTGGCGGTGACCGACGAGCAGCGGGCGGCGATCTTGCATGCGGCGAGCCGCGCGCCGTCGGCGGGCGCCATGATGATGTATTCCATCGTGAGCATCCGCGAGCAGGCAACGCTGGACCGTCTGGCCGACCTGTGCGACCACCAGCCCATGATCGCCAAGGCACCCTGGGCACTTATATTTGTGGTCGACTATGCCAAGTGGATCGATCTGTTTGAGCACGTGGGCTGCTTTGAGCCCGAGTTTGTAGAGCGTACGGGCAAGGCGCCCCGCCGCGCGCCGGGTCTGGGCGACTTTGCCATCGCGGCTCAGGATGCCGTGATCGCCGCGCAAAACGCCGTGGTTGCTGCCGAGGCCCTGGGGCTGGGGAGCTGCTATATCGGTGACATCGTCGAGAACGCCGAGGAAGTTGCCGCGCTGCTCGATCTGCCGCCCTATACCATGCCGCTGTCGATGCTCATCATCGGCACGCCCCGTAAGGAGCGCCCGGCAATCGCGCACCCCGTGGTGAACCTGGTGCACGAGGAGCGCTACTGCCGTGCGGATGCCGCGACTATGGATGCGCAGGTGGCCGAGATGGATGCGATGTTTCGCCCGCACGCCCGCGAGGTGGGGGAGCGCGTCGTGGATATCTACACCCGCAAGCACACGAGCCCCTTTATGGCCGAGATGAGCCGCTCCATGGAGTGGTGGTTCAAAAACTGGCTCGGAAAATGACGAGTGTGACAAGGGGATAGTCCCTTTGTCACACTTCATATCGCCGCGGTGGCCTAAAGACTGTATAAATCTTTATCTAGCTGGGAAAACAGTGCATTAAAACATGGGCCGATTACCTATAATCCCTTCGAACATTAAAGTTGGGAGGAAACCGGCTTATGGAACAAAAGGCCAAGGAGGCAGCCTCGCACGCTGCGATTCCTGTGAGCATCTCGGCGATGCTCGTCACGCTGGGCGTGGTGTACGGCGATATCGGCACCAGCCCTATGTATGTAACCAAGGCGCTCGTTGCCGGCAACGGCGGCATCGGAAGCGTCACGGAGGAGTTCGTGCTCGGCGCGCTCTCCCTTGTCGTGTGGACGGTCACGCTGCTGACCACCATCAAGTATGTGCTCATCTCGCTGCGCGCCGATAACCATGGCGAGGGCGGCATCTTTGCCCTGTACAGCCTGGTCAAGCGTTGCGGCAAGTGGCTTATCATCCCCGCCATGCTGGGTGGCGCCGCGTTGCTCGCCGACGGCATCCTGACGCCGGCCGTTACCGTTACCACGGCCATCGAGGGCCTGCGCACTATCCCGGCGGTTCATGCCGTGCTGGGCGATGACCAGGGCCGCGTCGTCGCCATTACGCTCGCCATCATCATCGTGCTCTTCTTGGTACAGCGCATCGGTACGGCCAAGATCGGTCACGCCTTTGGCCCCATCATGACGCTGTGGTTCCTATTCCTGGGCGGCACGGGTCTGTTCTTTGTCTTCCAGCACCCCGCCGTGCTGCTGTGCCTCAACCCGGTGCGCGGCATCGCCTTTTTGTTGAGCCCCAACAACCACGCGGGCATCATGATTCTGGGCAGCTGCTTCCTCGCCACCACCGGTGCCGAGGCGCTCTACTCCGACATGGGCCACGTCGGCCGCGGCAACATCTACGCTACCTGGCCGTTCGTTAAGTGCTGCCTGCTGCTTTCCTATATGGGCCAGGGCGCTTGGCTTATGAACAACGCTGCCAACCCCGAGCTCATGGGCATTGCCGATCTCAACCCGTTCTACCAGATGCTCGCCCCGGGCCTGCGCCCGTTTGCCGTCGGCCTTTCCACCGTCGCGGCCATCATTGCCTCGCAGGCGCTCATCACCGGTGCATTCTCGCTGGTGTCCGAGGCCAGCCGTCTGGACCTCATGCCGCACATGCAGGTCTTCTACCCTGCCGAGACCAAGGGCCAGCTCTACATCCCCATGGTCAACAACGTCATGCTTGTCGGCTGCGTCATTGTGGTGCTGCTGTTCCAGAACTCGGCGCATATGGAAGCCGCCTACGGCCTTGCCATTACGCTGACTATGATGTGCACCACGCTGCTGCTCTTCTTCTACCTGCACGAGGAGCGTAAGCTCAAGGTTGCTCCGTGGATCTTCGCAGCCTTCTTCCTTTTGCTCGAAGGCTTCTTCTTCGTGAGCTCGCTCACCAAGTTCTTCCACGGCGGCTACTTCACCATCCTCATGGCTGCACTCATCATGGGCATTATGGTGTGCTGGTACAACGGTACGGCTGTTGAGCAGCGCCAGTTTACGCTGCTGCCGCTGCGCAGCTACCTGCCGCAGCTCAAGCGCCTGCGCGATGACGATCGCTACGAGCGCCTGAGCGACAACATCGTGTACCTGACCAAGGACACCCATACCGACTACATCGACCGTGATATCGTCTACTCGATCTTGGACAAGCATCCCAAGCGCGCTCGCGCCTGGTGGTTCGTGAATGTCGAGACCATGGACGAGCCGCATACCTTTGCCTATTCGGTCGAGACGTTCGGTACCGACTACGTGTTCCGCGTGCATCTGTACCTGGGCTACAAGATCAACCAGCGCGTCAATGCCTACCTGCGCCAGGTCGTTCAGGACCTGGCTGCCACCGGCGAGCTGCCGGCGCAGACGCATGACTACTCGGTCTACAAGGATCCGGGCAACATCGGTACGTTCAAGTTCGTCCTGATCCGTAAGCTTCTGGCGCCCGAAAGCGATGTGGAGCCGAGCGAGCGTACGGCCATCACGCTCAAGTACATCATTCGTCGCGCCGCTGGCACGCCTGCACGCTGGTACGGCCTGGAGAACTCCAACGTGAGCTTTGAGTACGTGCCGCTGTTCACCAAGTTCAAAGCCGTGAACAAGATGCAGCGCCTGGCTCCCAACGAGCGCCCGTAGGCGCCGACAGGTTGCACGGAGTTGGTTTTCGATGGACAAGATTGAGGCCGGGGAGGCAAACATGGATGCAAAGATGCTTGATGGCCGCGAGGTGGTTGCCGAGCTGGTACGTGAGGCACGCGCCGACGCCGCCGAAGATCGGTTTTTGACGAACCGTGCCAACATGGATATGGCCGACCGCGTGATCTCGATCGTGGCACTGGTATTTGGAGCGGTGTGCGTGTGTGCCCTGCTCGCGCACGTGCTGTTTGTCTAGCGACCGCCGGTTGCAAAGGCTATACACTTGGAACCACCACAAGGGAAACCACCACAAAGGTGCCTGTCCCCTGTGGTGGTTTTTGTTTTTGAGAGAGGGGCGGGGCGCTGATGGACGTCCGTACGGACGGTGATATTGCCGATAGCTTTTGGTGGCGGCGCACAACGCTGACGCGCCGCACTCCTCTGTATGACGCCTGCGTGTCGGTGGGGCTGCTGGTCGCGGCGACGATTGTGGGCGCGCTGCTCGACCATCCGGGTCTCGCGCCGAGCATCATGATCGTCTATGTGTTCGCCGTTCAGCTGTGCGCATTCTTTACCTGGAGTCGCCTGTATTGCTTGCTGAGCTCGGCTGCCGCCGTGGCGCTCTACAACTTCTTGTTTGTCGACCCGCGCTACTCGCTGTCGCTTATCGACCGCGGCTATCCCGGCATGTTCTTCATCATGTTTGTGGTCTCGCTTGTGTCGAGCTCGATTGCGTTGGCCCTGCGCCGCGCCTTGGCACAGGCTGCCGCCAGCGACCGCCGCACGCATATGGTGCTCGAGACCAACCGCATGCTGCAGCGGTGCGCCGACGAGCAGCAGATCGTTCACGCCATGGCAACGCAGCTGGCGCGTCTTTCGGGCTGTCCGGTCGTGTGGTACAGCGCCGACGCCGAGGGCGATGACCTGCTGCCGCGTGCGACATACACGGCCGTGGGCGATGCCGCGCCGGTGCATGAACTGGCGCCGCAGATGCCGCCGCGGCTCTCGGCGTCCGCCTATGTGGGAACGCCGCTCGATGCAACCTATGGCGGCTCGGCGTTTTATGGCATCTACCTGACGGTTCGCACGGGCGACGGCTTCGTCCGCTCGGGCGACCCCGCCTCGGTGGTGGGCGTGCTGGCTATCGTTGCCGAGCCCGACGTGCTGACGCATGAGGAGCGGACACTTGCCGATGCCATCGTGAGCGAAGGCGAGCTGGCGCTCGACCGCGCCCGCGCCATGGAGGCCCGCGAGGAAGCGGCGGTGCTCGCCAAAAACGAACAGCTGCGCGCCAACCTGCTGCGCTCCATCTCGCATGATCTGCGCACGCCGCTTACCAGTATTTCGGGTAATGCCGACGTGCTGCTCGATCAGGGCTCGACCGGCACCGCCGTGCTCGACGCCCAAACGCGCCGCGGCCTGCTTCTATCCATTCGCTCGGATGCGCTGTGGCTCAACGCCACCGTCGAGAATCTGCTCGCCATCACCAAGCTCGAGGGCGGCGGTATGCGCCTGTCGACCACGCTCGAGCTCATGGACGATATCGTCGAGGAGGCGCTGCGCCACGTGAACCCTGCCGTGCGCGAGCACGACCTTAAGGTGGTAGCGTGCGATGATCCGGCGCTCGTCAACGTTGATGCACGCCTGATGGTGCAGCTGGTGGTCAATCTGGTGAACAACGCCATCACCTATACGCCCGCGGGCTCGCATATCATGATTTCGATTAGCGTCGACGATGGACGCGTGGCGTGCTCGGTGGCCGATGATGGTCCGGGCATCGCACCCGAGGATCGCGAGCGGATCTTCGAGTCGTTCTATACCGCCAACCATGGTCTGGCCGACAGCCACCGCAGCGTTGGCCTGGGTCTTTCGCTCTGCCGCTCCATTGCGTTGGCACATGGCGGTAGCATAGAGGTTGCCGCGGCGGACCCGCACGGTTCGGTCTTTACGATTGAACTTCCCGCCGCCGACGTTTCGTTTGATAAGGAGTAGCGCTGTGTCGAACTCTGCCGTAAAACCGCTCATCTTGGTCGTTGAGGACGACCCCGCCGTTCGCAATCTTATTGTTGCCGCGCTCGAGGCGCACGGCTTGCGCCATATGGCTGTGGAGACCGCCCATGCTGCCATCGCCGCCGCCTCATCGCAGGCGCCGAGCATTGTGCTGCTCGATCTGGGCCTGCCCGATATGGACGGCGTCAAGGTGGTGGAGTCGGTGCGCGCATGGTCGGGCATGCCGATTATCGTGGTCTCGGCGCGCAGCGAGGATGCGGACAAAATCCGCGCGCTCGATGCTGGCGCCGACGACTATCTGACCAAGCCGTTTTCGGTCGAGGAGCTGCTCGCGCGCATTCGCACGACGCTCAGGCGCCTTTCGTATGCGCAAACGGGCGGTGTTGCCTCCGAGGCCTCGTTCGATGCCGGTGAGCTACATATCGATTTTGATGCCGGCATCGCCATGATGGACGGCGAGGAGCTGCATCTGACGCCGATCGAGTACAAGTTGCTCTGCTTGCTGGCGCACAACGCCGACAAGGTGCTGACGCACCAGTTTATCCTGCACGAGATTTGGGGCACGGCGACCAAGAGCGACCTGGCGAGCCTGCGCGTCTTTATGGGCACGCTGCGCAAGAAGATTGAGTCCGACCCCGCGCATCCGCGCTATATCCAGACGCACGTGGGTATTGGTTACCGATTGGTCATCCAGGGATAGGTCGGCATCCGCCATCCCAATATGAGTTGCGGTGAAATACGGTCTAAATTTACCTAATTCCAGGCAAAACAGTCCGTATTCCACCGCAACGTTGTCTATTTATCCTTGGGCTTGCTGGCGTAGAACTTCTTCTTTTTGGACTTGCCGGCAGGGGAGGGTTTGCTGGCAAAGTTGGACTTGCCGTTGCCGGCCTGCGCGTGCGCGGGCGCTGCTGCACGGGGCTTGCGGGCTTCGGGGTTGCGCAACTCCTCGGTTCGCTCGGCAATTTCCTCGGCGCTAAAGCCGACCTCGGCCATGGCGTCCTCGATGGGCAGGCGGCGCACGATATAGCAGTGGTGCACCTTCTGGTTGCGCGCGAAGTCCTCGGGAATGGTCTGCGTCGTAATGTCCTCCAGCACGACGCCCGCGCGCGCGAGCTTGCGCGTCTCGGGGCGGAAGCCACGCAGGTTGCAGCTAAAGATGGCGTGGCCGCCCTGTGCGAGCAGGCGCGATACGCCGGCCAAAAGCTCAACATGGTCGCGCTGGACATCCCAGGTGCGGCGGCCCATCTTGGACGAGTTCGAGAACGTGGGCGGGTCGACAAAAATCAGGTCCCAGCGGTTGCGCGTCTGGCGCTGGTCGCGAATCCAGGCGAGCACGTCATCGCGCACAAAGTGATGCTGCGGACCAACAAAGCCGTTCTGGCGCATATTGCGCTCGGCCCAGTCCAGGTAGGTGTTGGAAAGGTCGACCGTCACAGTTTCTTCGACGCCGCCGTCTGCCGCATAGCAGGTGGCGGTGCCGGTATAGGCGAACAGATTGAGGAAGCGGCGTGCTTGTTTGGCGTGCTCGCGCACCAGGTTGCGGGTGACGCGGTGATCCAAGAAGATGCCCACATCCAAATAGTCGTCAAAGTTGACGGCAAAGGTAAGGCCGCCCTCTTCGATGAGCGGTAGGCGACGGCGCGCGATGTTGGCGCGCTCGCCCGAGCCACCCTTGCCGGCGCCCTGCTTGCCGTACTGCGAGCCGCCGCGCGAGCGCATGCGGGCCTTGGCGTGCACATGCTCGGCGGGAACATCCAGGATGCGCGGCGCGATGGCCAAGATGTCGAGCATACGGGCCTGGGCCAGTGCGGGGTCGATGGTCTTGGGCGCGGCGTATTCGGCGACGACGAGCCAGCGGCCCGGCGTCTGCGGGCAGCCCTCGTACAGGTCGATGGCGGCGGAGTAGTCGGGCAGGTCGGCATCGTAGACGCGGTAGCAGCTCACGCCCTCGCGCTTGGCCCACTTGCGGCGCAGACGGGCATTCTTGCGCAGACGGTTGGCGAACTGCTCGGACTCCGGGATGAGCACGGGCAGCGGCTTGCCGTCGCCCAAGTCGAGCGTGGCAGCAGGTTCGGGCATGGGGGTGTCGGCGGCTTCGTCTTCGGCGTCCGCGGTTTGCTCCTCGGTGTTTGCGCTGGTCGCAGCTTCGAATGCCGCGGCGGCGTGGTCGAGCGAGGGCCAAACCTCAATAGCCGCCTCCTCGTTATTGGGCATGACGGCGATGGAGCGCACGGGCTCGGCATGGAGCGCGCGGGCCAGCAATCCGTCGCGGGTGAGCGCGGCGACCGGCGCCGAAGCAAGCTCGGGGGCGCGGCGCAGCTCGCCGATGAGCGTCATGGCATCGTGCATGAGCGAAAGCGGGGTCTCGGTCGTGTCCGCGACCAGGGCGGCACCGGCGACGGCGCCCGCATGGTCCAGCACGGTGGCGGGCTTGGCGGCGCAAAAGTCGACAAAACGCTTGTAGCCGGCGCACTTGACCATGCGCTCGGCAGTCTTGCGGGCGGCGGGGTCGATGTCTACGGCCACGATGCGCGCCTGGCGCTCGCGCGCTGCCGCCTCGCGCTCGCGCGCCTCGGCAAGCAGCTGCTCCCACAGGGCGGCGTCGTGCAGTTGCCAGCCCTCAAAGCCCCAGCGCTCACGTGCGGCGCCTGGGGCGCGGTCGGTCAGAATGTTCACGGCTTCCAGCAACAGGCCGCCGCCGGCGCACGAGGCATCGATTAGCGTGGGAAGGGCTTCATTCTCGTAATCGTCGGCCGTCAACTCGCGCTCGCACAGTGCGGTCCAGCCGACCTGCGCCAGCACCAGGGCGGCGTAGTCGGGGCGCAACACGTGCGCACCCTCGCCGGCACGGGTCGCCGCGGGCGGCAGGCGCTTGAACAGTGGGTCGCCCGAAAGGTCCAGGCTGATGCTCGCGCGGCGCTGGCGCAGCGAAAGCAACAGGTGAACGTCGGGATCGGCAGCGTCGACATCGGCGCGACGGCCCGTGGTCTCGGCCAGACGGTCGCACAGCGCGTCCTTGGCGCGCAGGGCCGAGAAGCGCGTGTTGCGCAGCTGCTCGGTCACGCCGCGGGCGGTGATGGCAATGGTGGCGCCGGGGCGGACGATGTTCTCCCAGGCGATGTCGTAAACGCTATCGTACAGCTCATCGGCATCCTGCGCCTCAAAGCGCCCGAGCACCGCAAACACGCGGCTCGCTAGGCGCGACCACAGACAGGCGCGGTAGCCTTCTTCGAGCTCGCCCTCAAACGTGGCGCGGCCCTTCAGCCGGCGAACATGCGAAAGCCCGAGGCGTTTAAGCTCATCGGCGAGTGCGGACTCAAAGCCTTCGGGGCAGCTTGCGTAAAATTCCATGGGTGACCTCTCTGGTTGCGTCGCTCCATTATATGATGGATGCTTCGTTTGCCCTTATCCTCGAAAGGAACCCATATGATTGATGCGTGTCCCGAACCCGCTGTGCTCTTTTTTGACGTGGACGGCACGCTGACGTCGTTCGATCCCGACAACATGACCGACAAGGACTTTTCGGCGGTTCGCCCCTCGCAGGCGGTCGTCGAGGCGTTTCATCGTCTGCGCGACGCGGGACACAAGGCGTTTATCTGCACGGGTCGCCCCCTGTGGCTCATCGCCGATAGCTTGCGTGCGCTCGACCCCGCGGGCGTCGTTGCCATGGCGGGCGCCACGCTCGAGGTCGAGGGCCGCGTGGTGTATGAGGACTGCTTTGACGAAGACATTGTTGAGGAGCTTGCACGCCGTATGGCCGCGGCAGGGATTGAAGCCTTTTTCGAGACCAACGTGGCTACTTTTGCCCTGGAACCCGCGGGTGTTGAGCAGTCGTCTCTGATCGGCACTTCTGTGGTGCACAGCACCGAGGAAATGCGCGCCGACGGCCGTTTGCGCGTGGGCAAGGTAGGCATCGTCGCGAGCGACCTGGCTCGCGTGGCCAACGATGATGGCTTTATCGATCGCGAGTTTGAGCTGTGCAACACCGGTGGTCAGAATCGCGAGCTGAGCCCCAAGGGCATCGACAAGGGCGTGGGCGTGGCGCGAGCGCTGGAATACCTGGGTCGCACCGGCAACGCACGCACCTTTGGCTTTGGCGATTCGGGTAACGACCTGGGCATGCTCGCTGCGGTCGAGACGGCTGTCGCCATGGGCAACGCCATGCCCGAGGTCAAGGCGGTCGCCGACTACGTGACCGACGATGTCGCACATGACGGTACCGTCACAGCGATGCAGCATTTCGGTCTCATCTAATGAATCCTGCGTTCTGACGTTTGCTCAGACTGCGACTCTTTGTTTTTGCATGCTCAATCGATTTATCAATCCAAACACTGAGGTGTTTATACCGTTCGCCGAGAAGATAAAAAACCGCAGTTCACGCCTTGATAAACGTAGGTAAAGTGTTTAGCAGTTTATCGGCCGTATGCTAACGAAAGGAATCAGGCAGATGGCAATCAAGGTGTTCGCTGACGGTGCAAACCTCGAGGGCATGCTCGACATGTACGAGAACGGCAACGTTCAGGGTTTCACGACCAACCCGTCCCTTATGAAGAAGGGCGGCGTGACGGATTACCGCGCGTTTGCCAAGGAGGTCCTGGCCCACATCACCGATGTATCCGTCTCGTTTGAGGTCTTTGCCGACGACGTCGAGACCATGGAGGTCGAGGCCCGCGAGATCGCTACCTGGGCCGAGAACGTCTACGTCAAGATTCCGTGCGTGACCACCAAGGGCGAGCCCACCGCCGAGCTTGTCCGCAAGCTTTCCGCCGACGGCATCAAGGTCAACGTCACCACCATCTTTACGCCTACGCAGGTCGATGAGATGGTCGAGGCCGTTGACGCCGAGACGCCGTCCATCATCTCGCTCTTTGCCGGCCGCATCGCCGACACCGGCGTCGACCCCATTCCGTTTATGACGGAGTCGGTTAAGAAGGCCGCCGCCAAGCCCAACTGTGAGGTCCTGTGGGCGTCCACGCGCGAGCTCATCAATATTTACCAGGCCGAGGCCTGCGGTTGCCAGATCATCACGGTGCCCAACAGCATCCTGGCCAAGCGCAAGAACATTGGTCGCGACCCGTACGAGGTCTCGCTCGACACCGTCCGCGGCTTTGCCAAGGATATCGCGGCGCTCGGTTTCCATATCCTGCCGTAACGCGAACACTGGCTACGCCGCGGGCTGCTCGCCCCGGCCTTTCCTTTCCCTATCGCTCACGCGCTTCGCGAGGGTCGCGCTAGGCAAAGGAAAGGCCGGGGCTGCCGACACGAGCTTGCCAGTAGGTTGGCGATAGGCTTCCATATCCTGCCGTGGGCAAAGGTACCCCTGCCTGCGCCGTGCAAAATTGAGAGTATTCAGCAAGGTAAAGGCTTTTACCAGTTGGGTGAAGCACGGAACAGCCCCCGTTCTGGCTCTAATGTCGCTAAAACGGGGGCTGTTTTTGACGTTATTGTCTCTGTGGGGCGTTCGGAACGGCGGAAATTACAGAATACTCGCGATTTTGCACGTCGCTACAGGGGGTACCCTTGCTTTGGCGGTTTACTTCCCCTGCACCATGGTGAGCGAGATCTTCTTGCGGTCGCGATCGACCTTTTCGACCCACACCTTGACCGTGTCACCGACGCGCACGACGTCGCTCGGGTGCTTGACGAAGCGGTTGGCCAGCTTGGAGATGTGCACGAGGCCGTCCTGGTGCACGCCCACGTCGACGAAGGCGCCAAAGTCCACAACGTTGCGCACCGTGCCCTTGAGCTCCATGCCGGGCTCCAGGTCGTCGATGGAAAGCGCCGAGCGGCTAAAGACCACCTCGGGCGCGTCGTCGCGCGGGTCGCGACCGGGCTTCTTGAGCTCGTTGACAATGTCGATGAGCGTGAGAGTGCCGCAGTCCAGGTCGCTTGCCAGTGCCGAGATACTGCCCAGGCGGCGCTCGATGTCGGGCACGCCGCCGCGGCTGAGCTCGCTTGCCGCAACGCCGGCGCGCTCCAGGACGGCCGTGGCTACCTCGTAGCTCTCGGGGTGGACGCTTGTCGCGTCGAGCGGGTTCTTGCCACCGCTAATGCGCAAAAAGCCCGCGGCGTTGAGGTATGCCTTGGGTCCCAGCTTGGGGACCTTCTTGAGCTGGCGGCGATCGGTAAAGGCGCCGTTTTCCTCGCGGTAGGCCACGATGTTTTTGGCCACGCTCGGCGTGATGCCCGATACATATCCCAGCAGGCTTGCGCTCGCGGTGTTGACGTCGACGCCCACGCGGTTGACGACGTCCTCCACCACATGGCCCAGGGTGCGCGAAAGCTCGGCCTGGTCAAGGTCGTGCTGGTACTGGCCAACGCCGATGGACTGGGGCGGAATCTTGACGAGCTCTGCCAGCGGGTCTTGCAGGCGGCGGCCCAGGCTCATGGCGCCACGCACGGTGACGTCCAAGTCGGGATACTCCTGGCTGGCGAGTTCGGAAGCCGAGTACACCGACGCGCCGGCTTCGTTAACGATGGTGTAGCGAAGGCTGGGCGCCTGCTCGGCAATGAACTCCGAGACGACTTCCTCGGTCTCGCGGCTGGCGGTGCCGTTGCCGATGACGATGGTGTTGACGCTGTCCTTTTTGACGAGGCGGGCGAGCTCGCGCTTGGTGCCGGCGACGTCGTGGCGCGGCTTGGTGGGATAGACCACGCCGTGGTCGAGCAGCTTGCCGGTCTCGTCCATGACGGCGACCTTGCAGCCGGTGCGGTAGCCCGGATCGAGCGCGAGCACGCGGGCGCCGCGCACGGGGCGTGCCGAGAGCAGGCCCTCGAGATTCTTGGCAAAGACATTGATGGCCTCGGTCTGCGCACGGACGGTGAGTTTGGCGCGGGCCTCGCGCTCACCGCGGTCGATAGCCAGCACACGGTGGTTAGGGATGCGGCGCAGCGGCTCGTCAAAGTTGTAGTAGGGCTCGTAGGGGGTCTTCTCCGCGGGGTCGGTGGCCTCGACGACGATGTCGGCGGTGTTTTGCGTAAAGGCGCGCAGATCGGCGACGTTCTCGGGGTCCTCGGCCACCGTCTCGGCCACGATGTCCGCCGCGCCGGCGAGCGCCTTCTCGGGCGTGTCGAAGCCGGCCTCCTCGTTGACGTATGCCGCGGCGGTGTCGAGCGCGCTGCCCTTGGCCGAGGCCTGCATGATGATCATGTTGGCGAGCGGCTCCAGGCCTGCCTCGCGGGCCTTCTGCGCGCGGGTCATGCGCTTTTTGCGGTAGGGCTTGTAGAGGTCCTCGACACGCTGCGGCTGCGTGGCCTCGCGAATCTGCTGCTCGAGTTCGGGCGTGAGCTTGCCCTGGGCGTCGATGAGCAGAATGACGTCCTCTTTGCGCTGCTCAAGATTGCGCAGGTAGGACAGGCGCTCGTCGAGCGCACGCAGGGCGACGTCGTCCATGCCGCCCGTGGCTTCCTTGCGGTAGCGCGAGATAAAGGGGATGGTGTTGCCCTCGTCGATGAGCTTGACGGCAGCCTCGACGTTGGCGGCCTTAAGGTTGAGCTCGCGCGCGAGCTGGGCGATAAGATCCATGAAACTCCTTGCGTTTAAGGTGCGTTTGCAGCACAGGGCTACCAAGGATACCACCCGCCCCAAAAGACTGTTTTGAGGCCGCGCCACGAAAACGGCCTATCTACTACGTTTTACCCGTAGGGGCTGACCATACCTGGGTTTTCCGAAAATCGGCAAGCCGTTTACCTGCACTGATAATTGTTCTCGGGGGAAGCGGGCACTGCGGGGCGCGGCAACG
>UQXC01000036.1 GCA_900544995.1 uncultured Collinsella sp.
GCGGTCGGCGGGGCCATTGTGGCTCTTGACAGCGGATTGGGTCATATGAGCGAAAGCGCACTTGGCGTAGAACCACCACTCCTTCATGCGGAAGACCGCATTGCCGCCAATCTCTTCTGCATATGCCGCAAACAGCGTGTCGTGGAAGCGCTGCAGCTCAGCAGCCGTTGCAGCAGGGCCACCCTTGACCATGCGAGCCAGAGCGGGGTTCGCGAGCAGGCCACGCCCCAACATCACATGGCGCGTGCCGGGATAGGCCTCCACCAGCGCATCCATATCCTCAAGATCAAAAATATCGCCGTTATAGGCAACCGGGAACGGCGCACGCTCCAGCGTCTCGCCATAAAGCTCTTTGCGCGGCGAGCCCGCATAACGGTCCTTCTGCACGCGCGGATGCACGATCAGCTCTGCCAGCGGCATGCGGCAATATAGATCGAGTACGCGCTCGTATTCGTCGTCGCTCTCCAACCCCAACCTGGTCTTGACCGATACCGGCAGCGGAGAGCGCTCACACACGTCGCTCAAGAACACCTCAAGTTCGTCGAGATTACGCAAGAAACCCGAGCCCTTGCCCTTGGCGACAACCGTCCCCGAGGGGCAACCCAAGTTGAGATTGACCTCGCGATAGCCCATGTCGGCGAGCACCTGTGCCGCCCACACAAACTCGTCCGCGTTCTTGGACATCAGCTGAGGCACCACGTTGAGCCCCTGGTTATTGGCAGGATCGATCTCCTTAAACGCCTTGCCGCCAAAGCGGTTTCCCACCCGCGGCGGCGGCAAAAACGGCGTGTAATAGCAATCGAGCGCACCGAAGCACTCCGCATGCACGCGACGGAACACATGCCCGGTAATCCCCTCCATGGGGGCCAGCGAAAGGATCATCTACTCTTCTCTCATATCAACACAACAAAGGGGCCGTCCCTTTGTCACATGCATTATGCCTTGCGCTTCAGGCGATTCACAAGGAAGAGGTAGCTACTGAACGATGACCACCCTCCAGCCGCACCCCATACAACGAGGTCTAATACTTTTCCCGAGAAGTGAACGAGTGAAAACGGGCCCCGAAGCATCTGCACTTTCGAGATGCAATTTCCTGCGGTTTTGCCAGCCAAATCCTGCGGGTTTGACGTCTAAAAATGTCGATGCTTCGGAGGCCCAAGTATGGCCGTTCACTTCTCGGAAAAGTATTAGACCTCGATTTACATGCCACTCAATGTGACAAAGTGGCTGCTCCTTTGTCACATTCGATGAAAAAGGGCACCGATGTTAGTCGATGCCCCAAAGCGGCTGCAGGTTAAGCCCTACAGCGTATGTCTAAGACGAATCGAACTATTCGTCCCAGGAGAGGTTCTTACCAGTCTTTTTTGCCAGCAGCAAGAACAGGCCGATAATAACGTTGCATGCGATGCAGAAGATGAAGACGCCCTGGAAGGAGCCGACAAGCTCATAGACCTTCATCATAACGGGCATGCCAAAGGCGCCGACGATATAGCCCACAGAGCAGATCAGCGCGAAGATGCGACCGAAATCGCGGGAGCCAAAGACATCCATAACCAAAACGGTCAGGGCAGTGCCAGCGATAACGTACATTACGTCGTTCACGCCTGCTGCGAGGATGCTGAGCGTCGAGTTGCCGCTGCTCATCATGAGCATGACAAAGGAGAGGATGGAGACAGCGAGCCAGCCCAGAATGGCCTTCGTGCTGCCGAACTTATCGCAAGTGGTGCCGACGATCGGATTGAGGAACAGATCGAAGAGCGATGCAGCGGATACCATGAAGCCGCCCACCATGGGGCTAAAACCAACCTCGGAAGCATACGTCGGGAAGAGCTGGTTCATGCAGCAAGTGAGCTGAACGAGGCAGAGGAAGCCGATGCAGAAGAAGAAGGCAGGCGACTTAATGGCGCGTGCATAGCTAACGCCACGCGCGCTATCCTCGGTCGTCTCCTCGGTCTCGGCGACCGTCTCGCCCTCGACGTAGCCATAGGGCAGCATGCCCTTGTCCTGAGGCTTATAGCGGATAATCAGGACGGAAGCGGGGAGAATGAGCACGGCGGAGACGCCAGCGAGCACCAGATAACCAGTCCTCCAGCCAGCGGCCTCGATGACAGAGGTGATGACGGGGCTCATGATGAGCATGTAAATCGAGTTCACTGCCCAAGCGAGACCAATTGCCAGGCCACCAGATTTTTTGAACCACTGGTCAATAACGTCGGACATGGCGACGCCGGTGGTGAAGGCGAAGCAAATGCCAATCAGGGCGCCAGCGGCGATGAACATCCAAACTTCGGTGTTGAAAGCCATGCCCGCGCCGGCGGCGAGCAGAATAAGCTCGACGACGGGGAGCCAAACCTTGCCAACAACCTTGGGGATGAGTTTTCCGACAAACGGAAGCGCCGCCGCAAGACCGATGAGCGTCGCGGTGAAGTAATACGAGAAGATTGAATAGTCAAACCCGAACTCCTCGCACACGGGCGCGACGAAGGAGCCGGCGATTACGCTATAGGATCCGGTCGTACCAGCAGACATGAGGCCAAGCGCGATTACGAGAACCCATGCGTAGACCTTGCTGCTCTTTAACTTTGCATTTTCCATTGATACAACTCCTAGAGACCTAGAAGGGCACACATAACGGCCTTGATGGTGTGCTGACGGTTCTCTGCCTCACGGAAGATGACCGAAGCGTTGGCCTCAAAGCACTCGTCGGCAATCTCGAAACCCTCGGTGATGATCTCGCGATGGAGGTCGTTCTTGCACTGGTCGAGGAGCATCTTGCCAACACGGTGATCTGCGTTGTGGACAGAAGGAAGCTCATGCATGCAGAAGATGTCGGGATTGTTGGTGCGCTTGCACAGCTCGCTGGTGACGCGATAGGGGTACAGAGACTCGGCATCGCCCAGCCAGGAGTTGTAGTCGTCGGGATCCAGAACCTCTTCGCCGCACTCGGGGTTGATGTAGCGCCACTCCTCGGTAACGATAACGTCAACGCCATCCAGGGCATCGAGGTCAGAGGTGATGGTAAAGGTCCTATTGGGAGCGTACTTGGCGTAGCAGGCCTCCACCTCTTCGATCATTTCCTTGCACATCTGATGACGAAGGTCGTCGGGGCCGATGGCGAGGAAGTCCATGTCGAGCATAGCGCACAGACGGCCATACCACACCGGGGCGCCGGCGCAGTTGCCAACGAAAGCCATCTTCTTGCCGCGGCTCGTACGCAGACCGCCCCATTGCTCTTCCATCGTAAGAGCGTCAGCGAGCATCTGAGTCGGGTGATCGCCGAGAGTAAGGGCATTGATGACCGGGATGTCAACCAGGTCGGCGACGTCATAGAGGAACTGCTCGTCCTTCTGTGCGCGGTAGACGATGAGATCATACATGCCGTTAAAGACGCGCATGGCATCCTTGACGGTCTCGCAGTCACCCATGTGGGAGTTGGTCAGATAAGTGAAGCCCATGCCCAAATCGTTGCAGGAGGTCTCGAATGCGCAACGAGTACGGGTCGAGCCCCACTCAAAGTTGGCGAGGACGTTTTTGCCGGGGAAGTAGCGCTGGTCGACACCAGACTTCTTCTGAGCCTTAAGGTTCCAGGCAAGATCGATGAGATAGCGGAAATCCTCGGAGGAGAGATCATGGATGTTGATGTAGTCGCGACCGCGGAGGCTGTTGTTCATGCCTATTTCCTTTCGAATTATTATCAAATTTATTGCTGAATGTGTCCCCGAGGGAAACACGGATATCCCTCGGGGAGCGGTACATATGGCGCCTAAGCCAAAGAGCGCAGGCTCTAAGGCTCACTAACGACTGGCCGCCACGTCCTTAGTCCAGCAGTGCACGCCGCCGCCGGACAGGTTAAGCGCGAGGGAATCAATCATGATGACCTTGCGATCGGGGAAGCAGCTCTCAAGAACCGCCTTGGCCTGCTCGTCCTTCTCTTTCACGACCTCGCTCATGCCCTCGTGGTAATAACGCTGGCCAAGAACGACGCCGTTGCAGATCAGGAAGTTGCAGTAGCTCGCTGCGGCGTAGAAGTGGACGGGGCCCTCGGGCCAGGGGGTGCCATCCATAAACTTGCCGCCCATTTCGTCGATGAAGCCCTTATAGAGCTCGTAATCCTCATTGCCAGGGGCGATAACGACTTCAATCGACTCGGCGGTAGGCATACGAACGATCTCGAAGGGCTTGCCCTCCCAGTCCGTTTCGTTGCTCAGGATCTCATAGGCCGCCTCAATGCGGCGACGAGACTCTGCGCCAGCCTTGCTCGAGGCTGCCTCTTCATCGGACACCTCGGCAAGAAGAATCTTGTTCGGAGTGATAAAGCGACACATCTCATCGATGTGAGCGGCAAAGCTCATGCCAAAGACGGGAGTTCCGTCTTCCTTCTCGTCGAGGATGCCCAGTCGATAGTCGTCGTCCTCGAGCATAGGCTGCGGAAGCCAGATAACCTTGTTGAGGTTGTAGATGCGCTTATACTCGGCCTCTACTTCCTCTTTCGTGAACTCAGGATTACGCTTGCGGCATTCCGTGTCCTCGATGGCGATCAGAGTGCCGTGACCGTCAAACTCGCGGTCGCCGCCCTCCGAAACCATTTCGGAATTGACGATATCGAAGCAACCGAGCGCAACCGCCATGTGAACGGCTGCCTTACGTGCGGACTGGCACTCCGGGGAGTTCTTGTCCCACACGCCGTAATAGGTCCAAGCGGGGTTGACCATATAAGAATGGCCTTTGTCGTCGACCATGATGCTGGGGCCGTTGTCGCGGACATAGAAGTTGGAGTCTTCGAACTGCGTGATCTCGATGCGATCGAGATCAACCCCCTCCTCCTTCAGGCGTGAGCAAGCCTCCTCATAGGAGCCGGGAGTGCCGCAATTGAGGTTGACCGTAACGTCGCCATACTCGAGCAGAGCCTTGATCACGTCAACGCAGGGCTGGCGGTTATCGTAGCCCTCTGCACGGATGTAATCGGGAAGCCATGTCACATAGACGTTGGAGCGCTTCTCGAACTCCCCCGGCATACGATAGTTCTCGTACATGGTTGGTCCTTCCGTCGGGTTTCCCGCGATGCTGTCCGGCCGCGACAATAGCGGGGTTTCACCTGCTATAGTACTACTATACCTACCGTTCGGTAGATAGTTTTGAATGTTTGCCGCTCGCCTACTGATACATACCGTTCACCGTATATAGTGGTCATGTTTGGACACGAATTAATGTTCCGTTGCCATCCTTAATAATGTTGGTAGTGCGGAAGTGATTTGCAATGGAGAAATGCAGCGTGAGCACAAGAAAAAAAATATTGGACGCAATGTACGATCTTGTGGCAGAAGTCGGTTATGACAAAGCGTCTATCGGAAAGATTTGCGACTTTGTCGGTATATCCAAGCCGTCGGTGTACTACTACTTTCCCTCTAAAGAGGAGATTTTCACTACGCTCTTGGACAGCATGTTTCCGACCATCGACTATCAGCGCGACTACTCGCTAATAGTCGATAGGGACGGGTTCAAGGCCGCGCTTATCGAGCTCGGCAATTCAGTTATAGGTGGCTATCGAAGCGATGAAAAACGCCGGCGCGTGCTGGCCGAGGTTAGCGTTCAATCAAATCGAATTCCTGCAGTTCAGGAACGTCAAGCGACGGCGACCAAACGAACCATGGATGCGCTTAAAGACATCCTTCTTCATGGCGTAGAGATTGGCGCGTTTTCCGATAGTGCCGACGTGATGCTCTACGTACAAATTCTTTATACCGTTCTGGAGGGAGCGAGCAATACGGTCGCTCAAGGTGAGGATATTGATGAAAAAGCGGTTTGGGCGGGAATAGTCGAGCTTATGTTCAAATAGACCAGCCAAGCTGAAACACATGTTGGCACCCATGGTGCCTGCGGGCAACCTTTAAAACGAAAATAGGGGTCGACTCCAGTCTGGCTTGGAGTCGACCCCTGTTGCGTGGCAATCTATGCCGATGCAATCGGCGCTTATTACTTTTCAGCAGCCTTACTGAGAAAGCCGGATACGATAGCAAACGCAGCAATCATAAGGTTGCAGGCAATGCAGAAGATAAATACTCCCTGGAATGACCCTGCCATGCCGTAAACCTTCATCATGACCGGCATTCCAAAAGCACCGACGACATAGCCCGCTGAGCAAACGATCGAATAGATCCTTCCAAAATCGCGTGATCCAAAGAGCGAGAGGAGAAGCATCGGCATTGCGGTTCCAACAATGGCGAACATGGCATCGTTTACGCCAGCTGCAATGATTGAAACGATCTCATTGCTTCCGCCAATGATGAGAAGCAGGAATGAAAAAATGCTGACACCTGTCCACGCGACCGTTGCTTTAATAGAGCCGAGCTTGTCACATGTTTTGCCTACGAAGGGATTTAGGAAGATGTCGGAGAACGAAGCTGCCGAGACCATTAAGCTTCCTACGATGGGATTGAAACCGACCTCGCTTGCATAGGTTGGAAACAACTGGTTCATGCAGCAGGTGAGCTGCGCCACGCAAAGCAGGAGGACACAGAGAATAAAAGACGGCGTTTTCGTGGCATCACGTAGTGCCATGCCCGAAAGGGTATCTTCCCGCTCATCGACGCTGTGGCTCTCATGGGTTTCAGAGGCGGTCTCTCCGTACGGAAGCATGTTGCGATCAGAGGGTTTAAGGCGAATGATAAATGCACTCGCAGGTAAAATCATAGCTGCAGAAACGGCCGCAAGTACGATATATCCCGTACGCCAGCCTTGTTGCTCGATAACCAGCGTAATGACAGGGCTCAACAACAGCGTACAGAGAGAATTAACGCCCCAAGCAAGGCCGATGGCAAGACCGGACGATTTACTGAACCATTGGTCAATAACATCGGACATGCAGACGCCCGTTGTGAATGAAAAGCAGATGCCGATCACCGCAGCGGAGACGATGAACATCCAGACTTCGGTGTAGAACGCCATTGCGGCGCCGGCGGCAATAAGGACGAGTTCAACGCAAATATGCCACGGTTTGCCTATTACTTTCGGAATGAAACGGCTCAAAAGTGGAAGTCCAAGTGCAAGGCCAAGAAGAATCGCAGTGAAATAGAAAGAGAAAGAGGTGTACTCAAAGCCCAGGTCTTCACATACTGGAGCAACGAATGAGCCGGCAATAATGCTATATGTGCCAGTCGTCCCGGCAGACATTAAGCCGAGCGCAATAACGACAATCCAAGCAAATGCGCCGCTCTCGCGAGGACGGTCTTTTTCGTCTGGTACGGTGAGAGCCATGGTCACTCCATTTCTATCGGCATTACATCCTATATGCCTACCGATAGGTATATAAACCAGGGGACTCTTCGTCAAGCATTAAGCGGGGAAAGGGAGTTCTTAACGTGCCGAACGGTAATTGGGCCCTTGCAAAATCGAGGTCTAATACTTTTCCGAGAAGTGAACGACCGTTTTTGGACCCTCGAAGCATCGACATTTTCTGACGCCAAAACCGCAAGATTTGGCTGCCAAAACCGCAGGAAATTGCATCTCGAAAGTGTCGACGCTTCGGAGGTCCATTTTGACTCGTTCACTTCTCGGAAAAGTATTAGACCTCGAATTCACAAGCCGCTCAATGTGACAAAGGGACTGTCCCTTGGTCACATTATTCGGAGCGCAGGGCTTCCACAGGGTCCTTCTTGGATGCGCTGCGGGCCGGCAGTAAGCCGGCAACGACTGTCAGCAGCACCGAGATCGCAATGAGCACCAGCGCATCCTGCGCGGGCAGGCTCATCAGGTTGGGGACCTGTTTGGCCGCAAGTGCCCAAGCGTTGACCGGGAAACTCACAAGCACCACAACGACAATGGCAAAGACGCCGGCAATGAGGCCCTCGATAAAGGTCTCGGCATTGAATACGTTGGCCACGTTGCGCTTTGACGCGCCGATCGCGCGCAGGATGCCAATCTCCTTTTTGCGCTCCAGTACGCTGATGTAGGTGATGATGCCGATCATGATGGAGCTCACCACCAGGCTGATACTCACGAATGCGATGAGCACCAAGCTGATGGTGTTCACGATGTCGGTCACCGAACCCATGATGATGCCCATGTAGTCGGTGTACGAGATTGCCTGCTCATCGTGACCGGCGGCTTTGACCTGCTTGTTGTACGCATCGATGTGATCGAGCACACGCTCCTTGGCCTCGAAATCGCGCGGGTAAATCTTGACCGAGATGGGGTCTGCCTCATCCGCATAGCCCAGCGTGGTCAGATTGTTATCGTAGGTGAGCTTCGACGCCTTGGCATAGCTCATCATGAGTGAACTCAGGTCCTCGGCGTCCATGTTGAAATGGATCGCACGAGCAAAGGCGCTCGCATCCACGCGCATGGCGCTTGCCAGGTTGGCAAAACTCGAAGACATCTGCGTCGCTATCTGGTCCATAAGCCCCGCTGCGCCCGCCTTGAGCTGGGACGATACCGTCGATGCTATCTGCTCGCTGATTGCCTTCATCACCTGATCCATAGCCTGCTGCAGATACGGAGCCAGATGCTTTTGCACATAGTCGGTCATCGCCTGTTGCAGGCGCTCGGCCAAGGCATCGCCGCCGAGCGCTTTGAGCTGGGCCAGGATTTGCTGGGCTGCGGCATCATGCTCAAGATATGCCGAGAATGCGGCAGCGAGCTTTGACGCGTCCTTAAGATCTTCGGGCATCAGGGCCTTAAACTGATCAGACTGCAAAAAGCCCTCAAACAGTTGGTTGGCAAGCGTTCCCACCTGCTGCATTTGCTCGGGCGTGAGTTCCAGACCGTCAAAGATGCCCGAGAAATCTGGGGTTGGCGCTTTGGCCATGATGTCACTAAAGTCGATGTCCTTCCCAACGCCCGAAAGGTCAATGTCCAGTCCGGATAAGTCGATACCAGAAAGGTCGATACCGCCGGCAGCACCCGAAAGCGCAGACGTATCGAACGAGAACGCACTCTTGAGCGCCGCCTCGTCCACGCTGAACATACTGCCCAGATCAACTCCTTGTTTGGCCTCGCCTTGCAGCTCATCGAAAGACTTGCCCGTAAAGACATCCGTCTCGGGGTGAGCGAGCTGCTCCTGCACAATCTGCGAATTGGCGGCACGTTCCATAAGCTGGCGAGTCAGCGCATGCGTATAGGCAATGCCCGGAGACAACGCACTCGCATTGGCCGCCTCATTAGGTCGCACCACGCCCACAATACGCACGTCAATACCGTCGGCAACTTTGGCCGTCATAAAGTCGGCGTCACCAGACATGTCAGTCCACATGCCGGTCTCTTCGTTTTTGCGATAGGCATCGGCCGGCGACAACACCTTAAACGTCGCAGACAGCGCATCGTCATAGGTAAAGTCGGTGCCGGTCTCGGGCGTTTTGACCCCACCGTCAGCCGTCATGGCGCTGTCAACCAGATCGTTGAGTTCATTGATATCCAACGCGCCAATGCTATAGAGCGTGTAATCGCCCACCGTTCCATGACTCGAAAGCACCATTACGGCTTCGTTAGCAGACGTAGGCCAATGTCCCGCCACGACATCGTACTGGCTGTCGAGCAGGCTCTGGTCGTCAATCATCTCGTTAAAAACCGAGGTTCCCATGGAATCCATGCTCACCGTCACCGCCGAACTCGCGCCGCCGCTCATGGCCTCGGTCATAGCGTTGGGAACAAGTCGAACGGGCTTCTCGTCGCCCTTGCCGGCACGATAGACAACCGGCGATACACCGTAGCCGTACTGAATGGCGTTGACTTCTTTATCGATGCCGTCGCCACCGGCATCGAGCCATGCCTTAAAGCTCGTCATGTCGTTGGACTTAACACTTGCAAACATATCCTTTACGGCCGTGACCACGGGAATCTTATCGTTTCCCTGAGCCTTGTCGCCGGCACTGTCGACGGACGAATCCACGTTTTCAGGCGAGCCATCATCCGCAGTTCCCTGCCCGCCCATCATGGACGACAAGTCGTAATCCTGCTTGGAAATGGTGAGTGGGTAACTCGAGAGCGTATCCTCCTCGACCTTTTTGATGTAGCCGTTTACGCCGTTGGACAGCGCCAGAATCGCCGCGATACCGATAATGCCAATCGAGCCCGCAAAGGCAGTCATGGCCGTACGGCCCTTTTTGGTCATAAGGTTTCGGGCAGAAAGCCCCAGCGCCGTCACAAAGCTCATCGAGGTTTTGCGCGTAGGCTTGGCCTCGCGGCGCGTGGCGTCAGCGACATCGAAAGGGTCGGAATCGTCGGTGATCTTGCCGTCCGCCAGGTTAACAATGCGCGTGGCGTACTGGTACGCCAGCTCGGGATTGTGCGTGACCATGATGACCAGGCGGTCGCGCGCCACGTCCTTGAGCAGGTCCATGACCTGTACGGATGTCGTTGAATCCAAAGCGCCGGTCGGCTCGTCTGCCAGCACAATCTCGGGATCATTAATCAGGGCGCGGGCGATGGCCACGCGCTGCATCTGCCCGCCCGAAAGCTGGCTCGGGCGCTTGTTAACGTGCTCGCCCAAGCCGACTTTCTCCAACGCCTCGCGCGCACGCTGGCGACGCTCGGCATGCCCCACGCCCGTGAGCGTGAGCGCCAGCTCCACGTTTTCCAAAATGGTCTGATGCGGAATGAGGTTATAGCTTTGGAACACAAAGCCGATGCGGTTGTTGCGGTAGGCATCCCAATCGCGATCGTGAAAGTCTTTGGTCGAAATACCGTCGATCAGCAGGTCGCCAGAATCGAAATGATCGAGCCCACCGATAACGTTGAGCATCGTAGTTTTACCCGACCCCGAAGGTCCCAGAATGGCCACGAACTCGTTATCGCGAAAAGCCAGGCTCACGTTATCGAGCGCCACCTGCGTAAACGACTGCGTGACGTACCTTTTGCAAATACCTTTGAGCTCCAACATGGACGGCAACCTCTCCCACGCGGGCGCACTCGCCCACTCTCCCCCGCCGTTCGTATTCGACGCGTTTGTCCTACTCTATCCCCATTTTTGCCGGAGCCAGTGAGGAATGTAACGAACCGCGCCAAAAAACGAACGGGATGGTGCCCAAAAGAAGAGGTCCCGAGCGGGACCTCAAAATGGTGGAGATTATCTTGAAAGGCAGCAGACTACTTCGCACAGCGACACACGATCCTCGCTATGCTTTACGCGGTTTTTACTGCTCGCTATTCGCAATCGCCTGGTCGATAAGCTTGTCGAGTGCTGCGCGCTGCTCAGCGGAGCTGATGGCGCCCACGATGGGCTCCCCTACGATGTTGCCATTCTGATCGATGACATACGTTGTCGGGAACGAGAACAAATTTGACGTAAACTTACCGGCCTCGCTATCCGACTTGAACCAGATGTTCTTATATGTCACGCCCTTCTTGCTCAGTACGTCCTTGGCATCTGCAATCTCGCCCTTGTTGCCATCGAGCGTAAAGGAATTGACGCCCACGACCTGGCCGCCCTTCTTGGCAAGCTCCTTATTCAGGTCCTCAAGGTCGCCCAACTCACCCACGCACGGCTTGCAAGTGGTGAACCAGAAGTTCATGACGGTGACCTTGTTCTTAGAGAACAGCTCGTCGCTGTTCACGTCGTTGCCATCCAGGTCCTTGCCCGTAAAGCTGGGGAACTTCGTCGCCTCGCTCGAAGCATTGGCACCAGCCGTCATGCCAGCGGTCGAAGCATCGACGCTCTCGCCTGCGCTCGGCGTGCTTCCACAGCCGGGGAACTCCTTCTCCAAGCTCTCGAGCTTGTCCTCGATTTCCTTGATCTGCTGCGCACCGGCCTTGAGCGTCTTAAGCTCATCCGCCGTAAACTCATCCTTGGCGCCGTCGATGGTCTTGAGCAAGAAATCGCCGTAATTGCTGCCGTCCTCAATCATTGTCGAGTCTTTATTTGCCGCATTGAATACCTTTTCCCACAGCGCGTTATCACTCGAAAAGATCTCGTTCTCCTTCTGCATGAGCTTCGCATACAGCTCGGCGGCCTCGTCGGCATTGGCCGGCTTCTGCGCAGTGAGTTCTGCGATCTTAGGATCGGAGCTCGCAGATTCGCTCGCATTGCCACCGGGCGCCGAACATGCCACAAGGCACAAGGCCAATACCGGCACCATAAACAGGGCCGCAATCTTAGAAAGCTTCATAGTCATTCCTCCGTTTTGTCAAAGCTTGTTTACTTTTTATTAGCGGTCAAGGGAAGCTTTTCCGCCGACACATCCAGGCCATAGCGATAGCTGATGGCATCGACGGGACAGGCCCCGATGCACTTTCCGCACCGGATACATTCGGCATGATTGGGCGCGCGGACCACATCAACGTCCATCTGACAAACCTTTGAGCACTTGCCGCACGAGACACATTTGCACGCGTCAACCTGAATCCCCAACAAGGACACCCTATTCATGAGCGCATAGAATGCGCCGAGTGGGCAAATCCATTTGCAGAAGGGGCGGTAGAACAAAACGCTCAGCACTACCACGGCAATGAGAACGGCAAGTTTCCAAGTAAAGAGATGTCCCAACGCAGATCGAATGCCGGCATTGGCGATGGCCAGCGGAATGGCGCCCTCGAGCACACCCTGCGGACAGATGTACTTGCAAAAGAACGGGTCGCCCATGCCCACGTCGTTAACCATCAAGACGGGCAGCAGCACCACGGCAAACAGCAGCACGACGTACTTGATGTACGTGAGCGGCTTAAGCTTTTTCGTGGAGAACTTTTTTCCGGGAATCTTATGAAGCAGCTCCTGCAGCCAGCCAAACGGGCACAGAAAGCCGCATACAAAGCGTCCCAGCAGCACGCCGAGCAAAATGAGCGTACCGGTAACATAGTAAGAAAAGTTGAACTTGGATGAACCTACCACCGACTGGAACGACCCGATGGGGCACGCACCCGATGCCGCGGGGCACGAATAGCAATTAAGTCCAGGTACGCAGACTGTTTTTCCCGCGCCCTGATAGATGCCGCCTTTGGCAAAGTTTGGCAGGTGAATGTTGGTGACCAGCGTCGCCGCCGCCTGAATGAATCCGCGAAATCGGGCCAAAACATGCGACGCAGTGTTTTCTCTTTTATCCAATTCCGATACACTCCAAGCACAGCCTAATCGCTTTGGCCAGCACGGCATCCGCCTCGCCACGCATAACACCAAAGCACACCATGGCAATTCCGACGATCAACAAAGCGACCTGTACCACGGGCTTTACCGCTTTGAACAACCTGACCACTCCTTTCGTTACGCGACCATTGGACCATATCGACTATAAAATCCGTGTTAAGCGCGATTTGGAATGTGCAAGGAGACTGTTATGCGTATTTTGATCGTCGAAGACGAGCGAGCGCTGTGCGATGCAATCGCGCGCAGCTTGCGAAACTTGGCGTACAGCGTCGACTGCTGCCACGACGGACAGGAGGCGCTCGACCTGCTGGGCGTCGAAGTCTTTGACCTCGTGGTACTCGACCTCAACCTTCCCCGTATCGATGGCATGACCGTGCTCAGGGAACTTAGGAAAACCGACTGCGAGACCAAGGTACTGATTCTGTCCGCACGCGGCGAGGTCGCCGACAAGGTCGCCGGACTCGATGCCGGCGCCAACGATTACCTTACCAAGCCGTTTCATCTGGACGAGCTTGCGGCAAGAATTCGCAGCCTTACCCTCAGACGCTTTACACAAAGCGACATAGTTTTAACCTGCGGAAAGCTCCGCTTTGACACCAAGGCGCGCATCGCTTCCGTGGACAGCGAGGCTCTATCTCTTACGCGCAAGGAAACGGGAATCTTGGAATACCTGATGTTTAATCAGGGGCGTCCGGTAAGCCAAGAGGAGCTTATCGAGCACGTTTGGGATAGCAGCGTGAACAGCTTTAGCAACGCAACCCGCGTTCATATCTCGTCACTCCGCAAAAAGCTACGCAGCGTTTTGGGATACGACCCGATTCGCAATCGGATTGGAGAGGGCTACGTTATGGAGGATAGCGAATGAAAAGGCTTTCGCTTCAATGGCGCATAACGATTATGACGGCACTGCTCACGTGCGCGGCATGCGTGCTGACGAACTGCCTGGTCGGCTATACGGGTATGCGCTACATGGATGCCATCGGCAGTGACATCTCGGCCTTTACCGCAACCAGCGAAGATTCGCCCCAGGCGTTCGACCCAACGAAAGCGACCCTCGATAACGAGGTTACGATCGTCGTAAACGACGCACAGGAGTCTTTTGGCACGACAGCCTGGCGCATCACGGCTGGAGTCACACTCCTTGGCGGCGTGCTGGCATACTTTGTGAGCGGCCGCGCACTCAAACCGCTACGGGCTTTTGCAGACCAGGTTGAGCGTGTGCAGCCTGACAACCTAAGCGAAATCAGACTCAGTGAAGATGTGCCCACCGAGCTACAACGATGCAGCGCCTCTTTCAACGACATGATCGCCCGTCTTGGCGAAGGGTTCTCTGCACAGCGTCAATTTACCGGCAACGCCGCGCACGAGCTGCGAACCCCGCTCGCCCTTATGCAGGCACAGATCGAACTGTTTGTCTCCGAGCGCTCCAACTTACAACCCGAAACAGCCGAGTTGCTCGGCCTGCTACAAGAACAAACTGAGCGAATGTCGCGGATGACCAAGGTGTTGCTCGAGATGAGTGAGCTCCGCAGCGTTCCTTGCGAGGACGATGTGGAACTTGGTCCCTTGTCCGAAGAGATCCTCACCGACCTTGCGCCACTTGCCGAAAATAAGGGCATAGCCCTCAATTGTGCTGGGAACGCTTTAGTAATCGGGAGCGACACGCTCCTCTATCGGCTGGTGTTTAACCTGGTCGAAAATGCCATCCGTTACAGCCACCCCGGCTCGACTGTCAACGTCTCCATCTGCGACAACGACAGCCACGTGTTCCTGCGAGTCGAGGACCAGGGCCCGGGAATACCCAAGCAGTACCGTGAGAGCATCTTCCAACCGTTCTTTCGCCTGGATAAATCCCGCAGCAGGGCATACGGCGGCGCAGGACTCGGACTAGCGCTTGTTTGGGAGATTGCAGCGCTTCACGGTGGCACGGTAGAGGTCGAAACAAGTTCCGAGAACGGAACCACCATGCTCGTAAGCCTTCCAAAACGATCCGTAGCGTTAACCGAACAGTAAAACGAAAGGGGTCCCGAGCAACAGGAGTACAATTGCTGCTATTGTTGCCAGCTGTTGGGAGATGGAAGATGGACTGCGATGGCTACCCATGCGTTCCCATGCCGTTGATGTGCACCGCCTTTGTGCCGGGGCAGATTGACGCTGCGGTTGCAGGCATTTCCGACCCTGATTCGCGCACCATTGCCACGGCAGAAGCGCTGTACTTTCGCGGACAGGCCGCCCTCGCTGCCAAGACGGCGCGCCCCTATCTTGACGCCACCGATTCCGCACTGCGCTATTCCGCATGCTTTATCTGCGGATACGCCAGTCTGTCGCTCAACCGTATCGCCGACGCCCGCCGTTGTCTTGCGGGCATCCTCGATACGCCAACTGACGAGGAATCGCTCGCCGACCACGCCATGCACATCCTGTTCGCCTCGGCCGCAAGCGTCCTGCTACACTTGCCTTCCCCGTATTCTGCCGAAGAGTTTTATCCGCTTGCGGCGCATCTACCCGAAGGCCTGCGCCTGTTCGCCAGCTACGTGATGGCGCACGCCATGTATCTGCACGGCGAATACGGCCGCAGCCTAGGCATGGCGGAAAATGCCCTGATCATGAAACAGGGAAGCTATCCGATCTCGGAACTGTTCCTGCACCTGGCAGCTTCCATGGCATGCATGAGCCTCAAGGACATCGACGCCGCAAAAACGCACTTCGGAGTTGCTTGGAACATTGCGCGTCCCGACGGCCTTATCGAGCTCATTGGCGAGCACCACGGCCTTTTACAGGGGCTCATCGAGGCATGCCTAAAATCGCAATACCCTGACGATTTCGCACGCATCATCGAGATTACGTATCGATTCAGCTACGGTTGGCGGCGCATCCACAACCCCGATTCGGGCGAGGACGTGGCCGACGACCTAACGACCACGGAATTCACCATGGCCATGCTCGCCTGCCGTGGGTGGACCAATGCCGAAATCGCTCGTCATATGGGTGTATCGCCGGGCACCGTCAAAAACCGCCTATCCGGCGTATACGCAAAGCTTGGCATCGGCACACGCGCCGAGCTGGTCGCGCATATGTTGCATTAGCGACCGGACTGCCAAGCGCATCGAACGCGTCCCGGAACCCGGCGCTTCGCTCGATCAATTTGGACATTTTGACCCTTGAACGGCACTACCGCCACGAGGCGCCTTCTCGCAAAATTGGATTATTTCCACCGATACTTGCGGGATGGGAGCCCAAGATGCTTGATCGCCGTTCGTTACTTGTTGCCGGAGCGTCCTCGTTAGCGAGCATTATGTTGCCGCGCGTGCCGGAAAGCGCAAACGCCTTCATATTGCCGTTCGCGCCCACCGAAGCCCATGCCGACGAAAAAGACCCCTTCAGGGTGCTCGTTCTCTCGCGCACCATGTTCGGTGTGGTCGTGGTCGACGTCGCCAACAAGAATACGCCCATCACGGGCGCCCAGGTCACGCTCACGTCGCGCTATGCCGCAGGCAAGCAGCTCACCGCCACTACCGATGACGAAGGCACGGCCATCTTTGAGGTCGCGCCGCTTTCGGAAGGCTACGTGGACGAGGCGACGCTTCTCGACGCGTACGACTTTAACGGCGGCATTTCCATTAGCATGGCAGGCTACCGCGATGTCGAGATTCCCCTCGCGCGTGTCCAAGGCGGCACCGCCATTACCGCACCCACACGTCCGCTCTCCGATGGCGAGCCGTACTTCCGCCAGCTCACATTCGACGAATGGGACATCCAGTACGCCGACGCCACGTTTATGGCAATGCCAGCGGACGAAGCAGCAAACGACCAGCCCGATACGCACGCTTTTACCGTACAGGCCCATCTGCCGCAGGGCGGGCAGGCAACGTTGCATATCAATAAAGTGATGCCCGCTGCGGACAGTTCATCCGAAACCGTCACGCAGATTGGCCAAGTCAAGGCCAGCGCATCGGGCGCGGATAATCTGGCGACGTTCACGCTCGAAGACAAGTTCCTCGATGCAGCGTCGAGCCTTCTGGAAGAAGGATGCAAGCTGCGCTTTGTCCTCGACTACCAGGGCAAAACCTACACGCTCTCCTCCCCCATGGCCGTTGTTACCGCGCCGGCGGCAAAGGCGGAATCCGGATCGACCACTATCGTCCCCACCACTATGGACCAAGAGATCACTCCGTTTGATTTCCCCGCAGCGTTTCCCGGCATCGGCGGCAATAAGTTCACGTGTTGGATGCCCACATTTCCGATTCTCTTCGATTTCTCGTTTGCTGGATACGTGCTGTTTGGCGGAGGATACAAACCAGCCAGCTATATGAACGATTCGGGCAACCCTGATCCGGAATACTGGAAGAAATCGCCGCGTGAGTCGGGCGCCAAGCAGGCAAACCGCTACCTCGACGAGATGGAGGGGAAGTGGAATCAGTACAAAAGTATGAGTGCCGGTTCGGGCACCGATTCAAGAAACACCAAGCTCCTTCGCCACCATTGCACGCCGCTGTTCACGATGGATATCGCCACACAGCTGTACGGCTCGCTCGCCTACGATTGGGTGGGCAAAACCTGGGGTAACAACAACGACCCCGCATACGGCAATATTAAGGCCCTCTTCCAGGTAAGAACCGACCTCAATTGGACCGAGCAGTTTACCCTAGGACCGGTGCCGTTTTTCCTAAACGTCAACCCCTGGGTGCTGGCGAAGCTGGCGCTCGCCGTGGGTGCCCACACGCACGGCAGCGGCGCGGCGTTTTTCAAAAACATTTCGCTCGACTATTCAAACACGTCGGGCTCGTTCACCATCCAGATCGGGCTTGCCGTCACCTTTGGCGCCGGCGTTGCAGGCGTCGCTTCGTCCGCCGTGCGCGGCGCCGCATCCCTCACGCTGTTCATTGGGTACGAGAAGGCAGATGGACACCAGCTTCCGCGACTGCGCGTAGGTGCAGACGTCGATGTCGATGTGATACTCCAGTTCGTGATGTTCAAGTGGACCACCAAGGCTTGGTCGGGGTCGTGGCCCACACTCCTCGATTCGTGGAATATGTCGGTGAACAACGGCGACCAGTATGTACTCCAGCGCTCTGAGCTCGCATTGGGTGGAGATACGCCTTATACGCTGGATGCCTGCTTCGGCTCGGCCGGCAACATTGAGGCGGGCGGCGTGCCGCAATTTATCGCATCGGCCACCATCGTCACCAACGCCGAACTGCTCGCACGCGCCGAGGTTAAGGCCACTGCCGTAAACGCCGCGCCTGTCGTGCGCGATTGGGATCAAGCGGTCACGCGCATTGAGCTCGAGGCGGATGCAGAAAGCGACGACACGGGACAGATCGAGCATTTCGTCCATGCACTGATAGAGAACGACGAAAACGCCGCGCCGATGTATGAGTACACCTACATCGGTCAGGCAACGAACACCGTTGCCGACCCGAACGCCGATTCTGCCGGCGTGTCGGAGGACGAGCGTGGCGGCATCAAGCCCTCGAGCGACAACGTGCTGTTTGCTGGCGTGCTCAGCGAAGCCCACATGAAGCTGGCAATGATTGCCGGCGTAGAATGCCTGTTCCGTATCGCCTCGGTGCGCTACGGCGACAATGGTCGCTCGCGCCTGGTGGTACACACAAAGGCAAACGGAACGTGGTCCGCTCCCACGCCTGTGGACTTTCCCCTTGGGTTTGGCGAGGAAGACGTGGAGCGCGACGGCATATACGATTACGACTTCGACGTAGTGGAATATACGGACGGAAGAGGAAACCAGGACGCCTACGTGCTGTTGGTCTCGGGCGAGCGCCCCGACGGCGACAGCACCCTTTTCGATACGGCAAGCACAGCCGGCATACTGTCCGTTGTGCGCCTGCGCATAAGCAATAGCGAAGTTCGCGTGGTATCGCACACGTCGTGGCGCAGCATCTCGCGCGGCCGCCTGCAGGAGGACGGTTACCATTGTCTGCAGTGTCCACGCATCACGGTGGGCAAGACGCTTGTCGACGGGCGTCTGTCGGGCGCCTATCTCCACCGCCGCGGAACCACGGCAGAAAAGGCGTTGGGCACCGAGGCAGAGGTCGCGCTCGAGTGCTTTACCCTGTGGTCGGACGTTTCGGGCGACAGCCTCACGTTCCGTCAGGTCCTCCGCTTTCCGCAGGCACCGTCGAGCATCGAGCTGGGCGAGCCCGAGAATATCAACGGCAAAATGGTGGTGCCCGTTGCGTACGAGACCGCAGACGGTTGCGGCTGCGCATCGTACGCCGTGATCGGCCAGTCCATTGCGGGCTGGGGCGTTATGCCACCAGACGCCACGGTACCCCGTGCGGTACCGTGGCCACAACATTCGGGCTTTTTGGCAACCGTCAACGAGCAACTGCAGCATATTACTTGGACGCGAGGCGCATCGGCGTTTGCAACGCAGCCCGTGGGTGCCGCAGGCTGTGGCCCGGCATCGTTTAGCGTAAGCAACAACGGCAGGTGCGCGCTCTATGTAGAGAACACCGATGGCAAGGTGGGACAGACCTACGACGAAGAAGGCAACCCAGTTGCAGTGATGGGCAAGCACTTCCGCATCTTCGCCAGCACCTTGTCAGGCGATCTGTTTACGGAGCCGTTCGTGATGTGCGAGCTGGACCATCCCGTCGATCAGATAACGACATTTTTGACGTCGGGGAGCATGCTCTCCGCGCTCGCCACGCACATTGTGAGCGCGGAGAAGAGCGAGGCAGAACTACACGGCATCGAAGTGCCCTTGGTGGCGTGTGCCACTCCGACGGGCGCGGTCGCTACCTCGGGCGCGGTGGTGCCCGGAGCAGCAGGCGAATCCTTCATGGTCACGGTGCGAAACGACGGTAACACCTTGCTGACCGCCGGCACGATCGATCTGTACCGAGAGGGCTCCAGCCAGCCGTTCTCCAGCGCATCCATCGGGTTCGGAGCAAACGCACGCATGGCTTCGATCTACGATCCGGAGCTTGCCGAGGATGCTTCGGCCAACGACATGGCACACGTGAAGTACGCGCTCGAGACGCTGGGCGCACGTTTTGCAACGCACCCGCTGGTAGCCGACAGCGGCAACGCCGTGCTGGCACCGGGTTGCACGGCACAGTTCCGCATGAGCTTCGCCATCCCCGAGAGTTGGAGCGACGAGGTGGGCAAACGCGTAACGCTATATGCGAAGGCGCGTAATCTGGTGGCGCTCGATCCCGTAACGCTCGAGGAAATTCGACCGGGCGCAAACTCGGCGCTGGGTGCCGTACTGCACGAGCTTCATGTGCCCGACGCGGCATGCGAACGCTCAGAAGTTCAGGTCGGCGTATGCGACAGCGCGGATACGACAGAACTTCACGACGCCCCGATGACAGCAGACGACGATGGCGGCTCGAGTGGCGGCGGTACCGACGAGGGCGGCGGCTCCGGCGGAAGCAGCTCCGGCAGTGGCAAGGACCACAGCAATAACAAACGCTCCGGAAAAGCGGGCGCGCTCGCTGGCACGGGCGATGTCAACGCTCCCCTTACGGCAGCCGCTGCAGCAATCAGCATCGATTGGG
>UQXC01000037.1 GCA_900544995.1 uncultured Collinsella sp.
GCGGTCGGCGGGGCCATTGTGGCTCTTGACAGCGGATTGGGTCATATGAGCGAAAACGCCCCTAAGCGAGCAAGGTGACGTGAAAGAGGAGGGAAGCGTACTTCGGTACGCGACCGACGATTGAACGTCAGATTGCCGCCTAGGGGCGTTTGCAGCGTCGAGCTGTTACGCGGTTTGGTAAAACCGCGTAACGACCCAACTACATCAAGTTGCAGACAGCCGCCGCGAAGGCAACGGGGTCCTCGGGGAGGATGCCCTCGACCAGCAGAGCCTGGTCATAGAGCAGACCGGAGTACTGCTTGATCTTGTCGGCGTCGCCTGCCTTCTGGGCAGCGACAAGCTTGTCAAAGACCGGGTGCTTGGCGTTGAGCTCGAGCACGCGCTGGCTCTTGGGCATGCCGTCGGGCGCGCCCTCGGGTCCCTTCTGGAGTACCTTCTCCATCTCGAGCGAAAGCGGGCCCTCGGTGGTGATGCAAGCGGGGGCATCGGTCAGGCGCGCGGAAACGGCAACTTTCTCGACCTTGTCGCCGAGCGCCTCCTTCATAGCGTTAAAGAGGCCCTCGTTCTCCTTGGTGGCGTCCTCGGCCTCCTTCTTCTCGTCCTCGGTCGCCAGGTCAAGATCACCGGTTGCGACGTTCTTGAGCTCCAGGTGACGATCCTCAACCTCGGGCTCGGCACCATCGGCCACGGCCTTCTCGGCAGCCTCGCGGGCAGCATCGTCCTCGTAGATCTTGGGCATATCGGCGGCAACGTACTCACGCATGGCCTGGAAGGTGAACTCATCCACGTCCTGCGTCAGAAGCAGTACATCGTAGCCGCGGTCGAGCACGCCCTTCACCACGGGCATCTTAGCCAAGCGCTCACGCGAGTCGCCGGCGGCGTAGTAGATGGCCTTCTGATCCTCGGGCATGCCCTTGGCATACTCGGCCAAGGTAATCATCTTCTGTTCCTTGGCAGACCAGAACAGTAGCAGGTCGGCGAGCTCATCGGCCTTCATGCCATAACTCGAGTAGATGCCGTACTTAAGGCCGCGGCCAAAGTTCCCAAAGAACTTCTCGTATGCATCGCGATCATTGTCGCGCATATCCTCGAGATCGGCGGTGATCTTCTTCTCGACACGCTTGGCAATGGCCTTGAGTTGACGGTTCTGCTGCAGCGTCTCACGCGAAATATTGAGCGACACGTCGGCGGAATCCACGACGCCGCGGACAAAGTTGTAGTAGTCGGGCAGCAGGTCGTCGCACTTCTCCATAATCAACACGTTGGAGCTGTAGAGCGCCAGACCCTTCTCGTAGTCCTTGCTGTACAGATCGAACGGAGCGCGGCCCGGCACAAACAGCAGGGCGTCGTACTCGAGCGTGCCCTCGGCATGGAAGCTGATGGTGCGCGCGGGGTCATCAAAGTCGTGGAACGTGGACTTGTAGAACTCGTCATAGTCCTTCTGCTCGACATCGGAGCTGTGCTTCTTCCAGATCGGCGTCATGGAGTTGACGGTTTCGAGCTCCTGGTAGTCCTCGTACTCGGGCTTGTAATCGTCGCCGGCATCCTCGGGCTTGGGTTTCTGGCGGCTCTTGGACACCATCATCTGAATCGGGTAGCGCACATAGTTGCTGTACTGTTGAATCAGGCTCTTGAGGCCCCACTCGGTCAGGAAGCGATCGTAGGTCTCGGCCTCGCCGTCGGCATCGAGCTTCTCATTCTCGCGCAGCGTCAGGATGACATCGGTACCGTGCTCGGCGCGCTCGCCGTCCTCGATGGTGTAGCCCTCAAGACCGTCGGATTCCCACACATGGGCGACATCCTCGCCATAGGCGCGGCTGACGACCTTCACATGACTGGCAACCATAAAAGCCGAGTAGAAGCCCACGCCAAACTGACCGATGATGTCGACATCCGAACCCTGCTGCTCGGCGTTTTCGGTCTTAAACTCCTCGGAGCCGGAATGGGCGATGGTGCCCAGATTGCGCTCGAGCTCCTCGGCGGTCATGCCAATGCCGTTATCCGAGATGGTAATGGTGCGGGCGTCTTTATCAAAGGAGACGCGAATGGCCAGGTCGCCCTGGTCGATCTTGACGCTCGGATCCTGCAGGCTCTTAAAGTTGAGCTTGTCGACGGCGTCGCTCGCGTTAGAGATAAGCTCGCGCAGGAAGATTTCCTTATTGGTGTAGATGGAGTTGATCATGAGGTCGAGCAGTTTTTTGCTCTCGGTCTTAAATTGACGCATGTGCAGTCCTTTCGCGCTACCCCTGTCCGCAAAAACGGCCCGGTTGCCCGAGCCGCATCGCAGACCTGCTATGTTCAGACTTAGATTTTATAACCCAATAGCGCGCATATATACACACGGAATCGAAAAACTGTATGTCCGAGCGCTCCAATGCGTCAATTGCCAAGGAGCGTCCCCAGCTGCCGACAGAAAAGGAACGTCCCTATCTGCCATCGGAAAGGAACGTCCCTATCTGCCATCTACGCGCTTGGCCATCCAGGCATGAGGCTGGCCTTCGTCTTCGTAGTCCACCGGGGCAATTTGCGTGTAACCGGCCTTAACATAGAGCGGCAGCACGTACTCCTGCGCATGCAACTTTATGAGCTTGGCGCCGGCATCGCGCGCAGCAGCTTCGCTGGCTTCGACAATCTTGCTTGCCAGACCGCGACGGCGCATGGCGGACAGCACGGCAACGCGCCCCATAATATAGGTCTCCCCCGCTGCGACGCCTTCGTCCAAGTCGCACGCCGGCAGAGCCGGTGCCCCTGCATCTGCCGCGCGCTCCAGTTCCTCGGGAAACACGCGCGAGCAGCCGGTGAGCTCGCCGTCCACGTACAGCGTCACATGGATGCAAGCCGGCGCCTCATCGATCGCGTCGAACTCGTTCTCGTAGCCTTGCTCGTCCATAAAAACGACGCGGCGCACCAACGCCGCGTCATCAAAGCATCCCGTCTTAAGTTGGATATCCATGGCTGCCCTTTCATTCAATGCGAACGTTAGGGACAGATTTTAGCGAAAATGAGCTCCGCGCACGCTAAACTTCGCGCGAGCCTTCGCCAGGCAATCGTAATGACCCACGTTATGGGCATCGCTCGCGATGAAACTGTACAGGTTCTGATCGAACAGACGCTGTGCCGGCTTTTTCTCGCGACCAAAGCGACCGCCGGCAATAAAGTCCGCCGAAGCCTGCAGCTTGCAGCCCATATCGACCAGACGCTCCGCCACGCTTACATCCTTTTGAACCGCACGATAGCGCTCAGGATGAGCGATGATCACCTGGTAGCCACGGCACTGCAAATCGTAAATCGTGTTCTCGTACTCTCTAAACGCATACGCATCGGCATGCGTCGAAAGCTCGAGCAGGAACTCATTGGTCCCATCGAAATGCAAGTGCTCCGCAGCATCGATACCAAGCTCAACGAGCTTTCGATGGTTGACCTCGAAGCCCATCTGGAGCGGAAAGCCGTCAGCGTTATCACGCAGCAGCTCAAAGGCATCCCACATCTTGTCGTAATCAAAATAGGGATCACGGCAGTGAGGAGTGCAAACGATTCTGGTTACACCGGCCCGCTTGGCAGCCTCGAGCATCGCCAAGCTCTCATCGAGATCGGCGGCGCCGTCGTCTACACCCGGCAAGATATGGCAATGAATGTCACGCATAGGTCAGCCTTAATCAACTAAACGTTTGCTCGGTTGGTGAAGATGCCCTTTTTTGAAGTCCCCTGATCGTCGGAGCCCTTCTTCACCTTCTTACCGTCCTTGGTGTAGTAGGAGTAGTAGTACTCGCTGGTCTCGGTCTCGCAGTAGTTCATAACGGTACCGATGAGCTTGACCTTCTCGGACTTCTTAAGCTGACCGATAGCGTTGAGCGCCTCCTCGCGCTTGGTGAAATCCTCACGCACGACAAAAAGCGTGCCGTCGGTCAGGCTGGCAATCTCGGCAGCATCGATGAAGGTGCCTACCGGAGGAGCGTCGAAGATGACGTACTGGAACTTGGCAGACAGTGCCTTTACCAGCTTGGCAAAGCGATGAGAGACGATGATGTCGGCAGGATTGGGAATATGCGGCTCGGCATCGAGGAAGTAGAAGTTCTTCTGACCCGTCTCGACAATTGCCTGGTCAATGGAGATCTGCTCGGAAAGGACCGCATAGAGTCCGCCGCGCGAACGAACGCCGAGCATATCGGAAAGAGACCTGCGGCGCATATCGGCCTCGACCAGGAGCACGGACTTGCCGCTCGTGGCGATTGCCTGAGCAAGGTTAATGGAAACCGTAGACTTGCCCTCGTTGGGAATCGAGGAGGTAACGGTGATGGTACGAATGGGGTCGTCCACGCTCGCAAAGCGGATGTTGGCCAGAAGGGTCTTGGCGGCATTCTGTACAACGAGCTTATCGGTGTTCTTTGCCTTAGCCATGCCTATTTACCACCTTTCATAGCCGGAATTCGGCCAACAACGGGAATGCCCAGGAGTTCTTCTGCCTCTTCGGCACCGCGGATGCGGGTATTGAGCATGTCTGCCAAAACGACATAGGCAACTGCGATAAAGATACCGGCGAGGAACGCGACGGCAATATACAGCGTGCGCTTGGGGCCGCTGGGGGCCTCGGGGATCTTAGCCTCGTCGATAACGTTGATGCTCTGGGCAGCGCCGACGTTCTGGGCGACCGTACTCACCGAGCTGGCCATGGCCTTTGCGACCTTAGCCGTCTCCTTGGCATCGGTGCCGGTAACCGAAAGCGTAATGACACGCGTGGTGGTCTCAGAGGAAACAGACACCTTGTAGTCATCCAGATCGGTGAGGCCCAGTTCATTGGCGGCGCCGCTCTTAACGCTATCGCTATCCAGCAGCGTGGCGATATCGTTGGAAAGCATCTGGCTCGCCGAGAGATCGTTGTAGCTCATCTGACCGCTATCGTCGGTCTTGGCGAGAATGTACATACTCGTCGTCGCGGTATAGGTGTTGTCCATCGCAACGAAGGACACGATGCCCATGGCGATCGCGCAGACCACCGGAAGGGTGATGACCAGCTGAAGGTGCTTCTTCAGCAGCTGGAACAGTTCGAGAAGGGTCATGCAGCTTGCCTTTCATTTCCCCAGTTCGGATTGACAAAACTGTCCGTATGTTATCGCATCTTTTTACCGAGACCAAACTCTATACATAAGAAACAGGCTCTCCTGTAAAAATGTCGGAAGCAATCGTAAAATTGCACAACAACGCCGCACCAGAAAGTCCGATGCGGCGTCTACATCAATATCTATGTTGTATCGCTATGCGAATGGCTCGTCCTGCTGTATGGGAAACGTCACCGTAATGGTGGTTCCCACGCCCAACTCGCTCGACAGATCGAGCGTGGCGTGATGATACAGGGCCGCATGCTTGACAATGGCAAGCCCCAGACCGGTTCCGCCGCGTGCCTTGGACCTACTCTTGTCCACGCGATAGAACCGCTCAAATACCTTGCCCTGTTCTTCAGGCGCGATACCGATTCCCGTGTCGGCGACCGCAAGGAACGGATGGCCTTCGTCGTTGGTGCCGCACTGCAGCGTAACCGCACCGCCGGGTCGATTGTAGCGGATGGCGTTGCTCGCCAGATTATAGATGAGCTCGTCAATCAAGCGCGACACGCCTTCGATGACCACAGGCTTGGTCTCATGACTTATCGTCACATTCGCCTGACGGGCGACCTGTTCAAGACGCTGCTCAACCGCATAGACGGCGCGCGAGAGCTCAATAGGCTCCGTGGACCCAATGGGCACCGCCTCGCCCTCAGTTGCGCGCTCGGCCTCGTCCAAGTTAGACAGCGTAAGGATGTCGTTGACGAGCGCTGCCAAGCGGCCTGCCTCACGATAGATGCGACCGCCAAAGTTGCGCAGGTCGTCCTCGCCCTCGACCATGCCATTTGCGATGAGCTCGGCATAGCCCGAAATCGCCGTAAGCGGCGTCTTGAGCTCATGGGTGATATTCGCCGTGAACTCGCGGCGCATACGGTCGTTGTCCGCTAGCACCGCCATTTGGCGCTTGAGTTCCTGGCGCTGCGACTCGATACGCTCAAGCATGGGGACCATCTCGGCATAGGCGTGCTCATAGCTACGGCGTGGGTGGTCCAAATCCACCTCTTGCAACGGCGCGATGATGGCACGGGACTCGCGACGCGCCATAAAAAACGAGAGTACCGCACCCGCTGCTGCGATAAGCAGCATCGGCGCCACCATCGACAGCAAAATCGCCGTAACGCCAGGCTGGGCCTGCGCCAAGCGGACAACCTGGCCGTTATCAAGGGCGACGGCGCGATACAGCATAATCTCGTCGAGCGTAGAGCTTGCGCGCTCCGCGGAACCCAAACCACTCTCAAAGGCCTCGATGACCTCGGGGCGATCGCCATGGTTGGGCAGTGTGGAAGGCGACGCCTCGTTGTCGTAGGCAACCGATCCATCCTTGTTAATCAGCGTGATTCGCAAGTCCTCGCGATCAAGGCTACGCAAGAACGGGATGGGCTCCTGCTGTTCGTCGAGAGCGGCAGCAATGAGCTCGGTTTCCTGCGCCAGATTGGTACTCGTGGCATCCGCCAAGGTGTTTTGCACAAAGAACGCACCCAGCACCGTAAACGCCACGATAACCGCCATGGCGCAGACAAAGATCGTCACAAAAACGCGGTGCGACAGCGTATGTTTTCCCTGGGGGGCGAAGACCACGGGTTACTCCTCCGATGCGGTGGCCGCGGTGTCGTCACCTTCGGCACCATCACCGGCAGAAGGCTCGGCCAAGCGGTAGCCCACGCCGCGCACGGTCTCGATGGCGCTGGCATGCTCGCCCAGTTTTTGGCGAAGCGTCTGCACGTGCACGTCAACGGTGCGCGAACCGCCGTCGAAGTCCCAGCCCCACACGCTCTGCAGCAACGACTCGCGGGTAAAGACCACGCCGGGCTTGCGCATGAGGTACTCGAGCAGGTCGAACTCGCGCAGGGTGAGCTTAAGCGGCTCGCCGGCAACGGTCACCTCGCGATGGCTGGGCGAGAGCACGATGTCGCCCACGCTGAGCACATCGCTCGCCTGCTTGACCATGCCGCCGCGACGCAGCAGTGCGCGGCAGCGGCTCGCAAGCTCCATGAGCGAAAACGGCTTAGTCAGGTAATCGTCGGCACCGCCATCGAGCGCCATCACCTTGTCGAGCTCGGTATCCTTGGCGGTAAGCATCATGATGGGCACCGTCGCCGTCAGGCGATCGGCACGCAGTCGACGCATAATCGCCAAGCCATCGGTATCGGGCAGCATGATGTCGAGCAGGACGGCATCGGGTACCCGTCGCGCCACGGCAGCCTTAAACTCACCGTCGCACGAAAAGCCTTCGGCCTCAATCCCCTGCTTGCGCAGTGCATAGACCGTCAAATCCCTGATGTTGTCATCGTCCTCGACGTAATAGATCATGTTGAACCCCTTTGCGGCCGGCATGACCGCATCTTAACCCTAAAGGTACCTTTACTAGATGGTATCAGCCAAAACGTCCCGTCAAATAATCCGCCGTGCGCGGATCGGTCGGATTCTTGAAGAGTTGCGCGGTGGGCGCGTGCTCCACCAGCTCACCCAGCAAAAAGAATGCGACCGAATCGGAGATACGCGCCGCCTGCTGCATATTGTGCGTAACGACCACGAGCGTGCAGGTCTCTTTGAGCTCGCAGGCCAGCTGCTCCACCACCAGCGTCGACACAGGGTCGAGTGCCGAGGTCGGCTCGTCCATCAGCAGAATGTCGGGCTGCACGGCAAGTGCGCGGGCGATGCACAGACGCTGCTGCTGGCCGCCCGAAAGACCCAGACCCGACTCTTTGAGCTTGTCCTTGACCTCATCCCATAGCGCAGCGCGACGAAGGGAGTCCTCGACCAGCTCATCCAGCGCAGCGCGATCGCGCACACCCATACCGCGCGGACCATACGCGACGTTGTCGTAGATGCTCATGGGAAACGGGTTGGGGCGCTGGAACACCATGCCCACGCGCTGGCGAAGGCGGCAGATGTCGTAGTCGCCCAGGATATCTTGACCATCGAGCGCAATCTTGCCCTCGATTCGGCAGTCCTTGATGCCGTCGTTCATGCGGTTAAAGCAGCGCAGCAACGTGGACTTTCCGCAGCCCGAAGGCCCGATGAACGAGGTAATCTGCTTGTCGCGGATCTTGATATTCACGTCCTTGAGCGCATGGTGGTCGCCATAGAACAGGTCGAGGCCCTCAACATCGATTCGCGTCGGCGAGGCGGCAAGATCCTCTGCCGTGGGGCGAGTCGCATCCCCAACCTCGCGCTCGTGCGCGGCCTCGGCCTGCGCTTTCATGAGTTCTTCAAGCTCCGTGGGCTCCACAGCCGCAGCAGCCGTCATACCGCATACCTCCACATCGATATCAATTCAGCAGTATCGATAGTAGGAATCGCGGCTCATATGCACGTGAGCGCATTGTCAAGTGTTTGTAAGGGCACGCTGGCTATGCGGCGGGCAGCTCGATGGTGAATATCGTGTGTTCGGGCGTCGATTCACATGCAACGGTACCGCCGTGCGCGCATACGATCTCCTTGGCGATGGCAAGCCCCAGTCCAGCGCCGCCGCGATTGGTCGCACGCGCCGCATCCAGGCGATAGAACTTCTCAAAGATCACCTTGAGCTTAGCCGCAGGGATGGGATCGCCCTGATTGATAAAGCGCACGCGCACGCCACCGCCGTCCCGGCGTCTGGCCTCGATCGTGATGGTCGAGCCCTCATAGCTATAGGCAATAGCGTTTTTCATGATGTTGTTGAACACGCGAGCCATTTTGTCGCCATCCACGAGCACCGTCAGGTCCTCGCGAATATCAACTTGGACTTCCTTATGCTGCTCGTTGAGGATGGGATAGAACTCGTCAGTCACCTGAGCCAGCAGCAACCCCAGATCAACATAGCCGCGCGTGAGCACGATATCGTGGAAGTCAAAGCGCGTGATATCGAAGAACTCTTCGATGAGCGTATCGAGCCGGTGCGCCTTGTCGAGCGCCACGCCCGTAAAGTGCGCACGTTGCTCAACCGGCAGCTCAGGAGCCTCTTGCAGCAGCGAAAGATAGCCCACTACGCTCGCAAGCGGGGTGCGTAGGTCATGTGCCAAGTACGTAACCAGATCGTCCTTGCGATGCGACTCGTCACGCAGAGCTTGCTGCACCTTGCGCTCACGGTCACGCACGCGGTTAAGGGCGCCCTCGGCCTCCAAGAAGTCGCCGTCGATGTTGTCCCAGGTGTCGGGGTGATCGATCAGGCGATCTTGAATACGAGCGGCCAGCACACAATCGGCATGCTGCTCGCCCTGCTCGTAGCCCTGGTAGTACAGGGCGCGGCCGCACAAGAACAGCACGCACGCGGCAAGCGCCAGCACAAAGCCAAGCATGTTGAATACAAAGCCGGCATCGAACAACACCGGCCCTTCGATGCCGCCGAGCGCCATGGCGCCAATCGCCAACGTCATGGCCCACGCGGCGCCGCCAATCACCACGCAGCGGCACACGATCTCAAATCGATCGATCAGCAAAAAGCCGACCAGCAGCACCGCCAAGATTCCGACGATGTTGTCGATGCCAATCAGCAGCAGGGTCAACAAAAAGAGCAGCACCGTTGCAAGTGCGCGATTGTCGACGACCGACCTCACGTATTCAAAGAGTCGATCGGGCACCTCGAACGCTTGTCTATCGTCTTTTGTCATATCAAGATCCTCACAAGCGAAAAGCGTTATTCGATTATGTAGCCGACGCCCCAGACGTTTTTGATAAAGCGCGGCTTTTGTGCGTCGTCGCCAATCTTTTCGCGCAAGTGGCGAATGTGCACCATCACCGTATTGTTGGAGCCGGGCATAAAGTCCTCGTTCCACACCGCGCGGAACAGGTCCTCCACGGCCACCACGCTGCCGCGATGCTCGACCAGATACAGCAAGATTGAATACTCGGTGGGCGTGAGGCGAACCGGTGAACCGTCCACTGTCACGGAACGAGCATCGCGGTTGATCTCCAAGCCGTCGAGCTGGAGGGTCGGCGACTCGGCCGCCTGTGCACGGCTACCGTAGCTGGTGTAGCGGCGAAGCTGAGCGTGCACGCGCGCGATGAGCTCCAGCGGACGGAACGGCTTAACCACGTAATCGTCCGCGCCAAGCGAAAGGCCCTCGATCTTGTCTTGCTGGGCATCGCGCGCCGTCAGCATGATCACGGGATAGGTATGGCTGGAACGGATCGTACGCAGTAGCTCAAAGCCATCGATATCGGGCAGCATGACATCCAGCAGCGCCAGATCGAACTCCTGCTCCAAAATCGCCTTGGCGGCATCGGCCCCGCTATAGGCAATCTGGACATCAAAGCCCTCTTTTGTAAGGTAGATACCAACCAAGTCGGCGATGGCCTTTTCGTCATCAACTACCAAAATGCGCTCGTTCATGCATGCTCCTCTCGCGCTCCATTATGCCCGAGGCGACGCACGCCACACACAACAAGCGTGGGTGATTAAGTCAGCCTTAAGCACCCTTGTGCCCGTTCGGGTGCGGATGTGGGCCACGCGCGCACGCGATGATCACCGACGCCGGCAAACGATATACTCTAGTTCCAGAAGAGACCATCCCGTCGAAAGCGAAATCCGTGAAGTCCCTCACCTCTTTTGCAAAGCGCTCAGCCCAGCTTGCCGCCGGCTTTGTCTGCGCTATCGCCCTTGCCGCTGGCGCGCCCACCGTCGCCGGCGCCCAAGTGCTCACGACCGACAATGTTTGCGGCAAAACCGCCGATGCGCGCGGCATCACGGCCGAAAACCTGCCCGATATCGATGCGACCAATGCCCTCGTCATGGGCAAAGACGGCACCGTCTACTATGGGCGCGGCGCCGATGAGCAGGTTAAGATTGCCTCGATCACCAAGGTCATGACCGCAATCCTAACCGTCGAGAATTGCAAGATGGACGAGAAAGTCACGGTGAGCAACGCCGCGGCCACCGTGGGTAATTCGACCGCCGGCTTGCTCGAAGGCGACGAGCTTACCGTGGAGCAGGCACTGCGCGGCCTGATGATTCCCTCGGGCAACGACGCCGCCATCGTGCTCGCCGAATATGTGGGCAAGAAGATCGACCCTAAGACCAAAGACGCCGAGGCCACATTTGTGAAGGCCATGAACGAGCGCGCTAAGAAGCTCGGCTGCACCGGTACGCTTTTTGAAAACCCGCATGGTCTGGACTTTGATGAGTGGGCCGGCGACATGCACTCAACCGCACATGACGTGGCACTGATGATGCAGGAGGCCATGAAAAACGACACGATCCGCGAGGTCGTAGCGAGCGAGGATTCCTGGATCGAGGTCACGGGCGCCGACGGCACCGACCATTCGCATTCCATGGACACGCATAACTATTTGCTGGGCCAAGATGGCAACATCGGTGGCAAGACTGGCACCACCGACGATGCAGGCTATTGCTTTACGGGTGCCTACAACCGCGATGGCGACGAGATCTACACCGTCGTTTTGAACTCCACCACCACCGACCAGCGCTTTACCGATACCGCAACCCTTGCCAATTGGTACTACGGTCACAAGGTGACGGTCGCAATCGCCAACACGCAGGAAAAGACCGCCAACGGCAACCCGCTTATGGCGCGCATCGGCCAAACCGACTGGACGGATAAGACAATCGACGCCACGCTCGCCGATCCTACGGCGCAAGCGACCGTGTTTTCCCTTGCCGGCGAGATGAGCGAAAAGGTTAGCTACGACGATCTTTCGGGCACGGTGCATGTGGGCGACAAGGTGGGCAGCGTTACGCTTAAGCAGGGCAGCACCAAGATCGCCGTTATGGACCTGGTCGCCGACGAGGAAGGCGCAGGGCCGAATCCCATTGAATGGCTCCTTGTGAAGCTCGACCGCCTGGGCCGCCGCATCGACAACCGTCCACTCACGGCAGAGAGCGAGACCGTAGCCAAGGCTCCTGAGATGTAGAGCGCAAGAATAATCAGCCCACTGAAAGGAGGCGTCCGAAAGGATGCCTCTTTTTTGAGGGTTCGAATCCCCAGCTAACGTGGTTCAACTAAAAAAAGGGCCCCAAATGGAACCCTTCTTTCAAGTCATACTGGCGGAGAGCTGGGGATTCGAACCCCAGATGCCCTTTTGCGGCATACTCGCTTAGCAGGCGAGCACCTTCGGCCTCTCGGTCAGCTCTCCGTAACAGCCGTTCTATAGTAACCAAACAGCCGAAGTTGAGCAAGAGGGAATTTTCTAATTGCCCAGCGGCCTTTCCCCTTGCGGTTTTCGCCCCTACCCCAACGAACGGTTGAGGGAGCCAAGTTCGTCGTTGCCCATGGTGCGCCACATTTGGAAGATGCAGACGCGCGCCAAGAAAAAGAAGCCGTTATCGACCAACTGCACGGCGGCATCTGCAAGCTGATTGGTCACGGCGGGCACGGGAGGCAACTCGAGCCCGGCCTTACGAATGGTCTCAACCGCATCCTCAAACGTCGGCGGCTCATTGACACCCATCTCGTTCATAAGGCCCTGCATTTCCTCCAGCGCGTTGCTACTCGACTCCTCGCCGCGTGGTACCAGGCGGTAGCACGCCAGCGCGAGCTCGAGCTGGTCGCAGTTCCAATAGGCAAACGCCAGACGATAGAACAGGTAACCGATTGCGGGACGGTCGCTGGCAATACGCAGGCCGTGGCGCGCCACCTCGATAATCTCGTCAAAGCGCTCCAGACGCGCCAACACGTTGATGAGCGCAAAATGCGACTGCATGGACGAGCGAGCCAGATCGTAAAGACGGCGCACCTCGGGTAGCGCCCGTTCAAAATCCTCCTGCTCGGCGTAATAACTGCAGATCTCGTGCTGAGCAAAGTAGAGCGCGTCGGGAGCGCGCAGGATGCGCACCGAGCGATCTTCCTCCATTACCGGTAGCACCATGCGTACCAGCTGGTTGTCGCAAAACTGCGTCTGGACCGGGCCCGTTGCCAAAAGCTCGGCAACGGCGCACTTAGCCTCCAGCTCCTCAACAAGACGGGAAAAGCCTTCAAACGCACTTGCACGGTCAACTTTGGCCTGCTCGCGCAACTCGACGACGCGCGCCACATACGGGTCATCGTCCATCTCCATGACCTCGAGCTCATCAGCCGTATCGGCAAGCAGCAGGTCGCGCAACGCAGGCGGCAGCAAACGGTGGTCGTCACGCGGGCGAGCGTGAACCCCAGCGGGCTCAATCGCATCCGGCGCGTCCGACTCATACGCCTCAAGCACACGCTTGCACGGCATATCGTCCATGTCCATGCTCTCAAGATCCTTGGCGACAGGCACGCAATCGGCCAGATAGGCCGCGCGCCCAAAGAAATACGTTGCGACAACGCGCTCGCCCTGCTCACTGTCGGTAGCAGCAATCTGCACATAGCAGCGCGTGATGCAGGTGCCCGCGGCAAAACACGCTGCCGCAAGCGTGAGTGCCACACGTGCATCGTGCTCCGCGCCCCAGATCGCGCGCGTGTCCTCGTCCAGCTCGCGCCAGGCGTCATCTTGAGCGTCGTATTCACGTTGCGGCATGGCATCAACGACAGACTGCCCAAACCGAACGAGCATAATCCCCTCGGCAACGTTTGCCCGATAGGTATAGTCGAGCCGTGTGACCACGTTAAGCGCCTCGACAATACGCGCGAAGCGGGTACGCACATCCCACTCACCGCCCGGCTGGCAAGCCACCGTACCCGGTTTGCCCCACGGGTTATCGCTCGAGGCCGTATCGAGCAGTCGGGGAACATCGTTGGTCGTCTTGGCGATATGCCACGCATCAAAGAGCGCGCAGCCCTCAAGGCTCGGCGAGGATGCCGCAGGGGCCAATCCGGCCCCGATGCGCTCGAGGATGCCAGAGAGGCGGTTGAGACGGCACTCGATGGCAAGCAGCATGTCAATCTCGTCCTGGTCCAGCAGGCTACGATCAAAATTGAGATAGAAAAGCTTTGAGCGATCGATGCGAGCCAGGCTCATCTCGGACTTGGCGGCGATGGTGCGCAGTCGGGGCAAGTCAATTTCGCTCATAAGGGCGGCCGCATAACGCTCGATACCGCTCGGATTCTCGGCATGGTCGACACGGTAGAGCAGCGTCTCGATAGCGTCAGGTAGCGGTGCCGTGTTAAAGCCCAAAAACACCTCGACCGGCTCGGGCAACTTTACGAGCTTTATTTTGTCGACAACGTTTTGCATGTCCGCATCGAGACCGTCGACGCCCGCCGTATTCGCAATAGCGCTTTCGGAGTTGGCAAATATCACGTAGCGCAAGAACATCGAGGCCATGAACTCGCCGTAAGGAAGGGTGCGGGTCGAATTCCATGTCTCGTGGTCGGACTGCTCGCGCATGGGGCCTTCGGGAGGGCCGGCAGTTTGCGCACACGTACGCATTGCACCGTTGGCTTCCCTTACCATAATCTCACCAATACTGGAGTCCGACTCGTCAAGGACCAGTTCCATGTCGGGATCGTTGGGCAGCGGAGCCTCGCTGACGGGGCGGTCCACCTTGTACACCTCACCCGAAACGCTTACGTAGCCCAAAAGCGACACATGACTTTTGCCAACGAATTCGACGACATAACAAGATTCATGCTGATCCTCGCCAAAGAGTTTCCAGACCACGCCATATGAGCGTCCCGCAGGCTGCTCGGGCATCGCCGGAAAGCGCTTCTTGGGATCGAGAAACCTGAGCTTGTATGTCGGACGCTCTGCCACGAAATATCACCCTGATCGGTCGTTGAGAGAAGGAGTGGTCGCGGATGGGCCGCGACACCTACTCGGAATCTTACACGAGTCGACAGGAAATAGTCCGCTTTACGCCCGCGCCTCGACCGAGGTTCGAATCCATGCAGTGCTTACGTAAAAGAAAAGCCCCCGTTGCCGGGAGCTTTAATCTCAAATGGTGCGGCGTATAGGATTCGAACCTATGACGTTCTGATTCGTAGTCAGACCCTCTATCCAGCTGAGGTAACGCCGCGACTTGTTGATTATTATGCACATGGACTGAATAAAGGTCAAGCGTTTTTCAAAAAAAGTTATTGAATTTGATTTTTACTCATTTAGACCACTTGATGCGATCTTCGACGCATCGCGATATAAGAAAAGCTCCCGTTGCCGGGAGCTTTAAAATCAATTGGTGCGGCGTATAGGATTCGAACCTATGACGTTCTGATTCGTAGTCAGACCCTCTATCCAGCTGAGGTAACGCCGCAACGCACGGATTATTATGCACGTGACCCCTCGATGGGTCAAGCGACAATTTGGAAAAATTTTACGAAGTGATGATTAAGACGCACGCGCCTCGACCGAGGTTCGAATCCATGCGGTGTTGCCATAAAAGAAAAGCCCCCGTTGCCGGAGGCTTTAAGTTCGATTGGTGCGGCGTATAGGATTCCGCGCATCCGCTGCGCGGATCCGCACCGGCTCCGCCCGCCTTCCGGCGTGCTCGCCCGCGGGCTAAAAACGCTCCGCGTTTTCTTTACGCCCGCGCCTCGACCGAGGTTCGAATCCATGCAGTGCCGACGTAAAAGAAAAGCCCCCGTTGCCGGAGGCTTTCGATTTCAATTGGTGCGGCGTATAGGATTCGAACCTATGACGTTCTGATTCGTAGTCAGACCCTCTATCCAGCTGAGGTAACGCCGCAGCGCAAGACATATAAAACCACTTTAGTTAGTTGGAGTCAAGCACAATCTCAAACTTTTTTCGAGAATATGTTCCTCACGCAGCTCCGCATGCGCCAACGTCCCCCATGCGATCAATCGATTTTTCAACTACATCGAACCCAGCACCGAGTTCCCTCAGGAGCGATCTCACCCGCTGGGCACAATCATAATCGGCAAACGAGATGCTCAGCATGCGCGCGACCTGGTTGGAAGTCCCAACTCCATAGAAGTGCTCCAGCGCCACAAGCCCCACGTGCGTCACAAAGGTCTCGACCACATGCGGCGACTCCTCAAAACACCATTGTGTCAACGGACCCTCACTCGTCTGTCGAACCACCAGGCCACCCATGCCAGACGGCTCACACGTTACAAGCAGGTACTCCCCACCCTCGTCGCTCTCAAACAAAACCACCCGATCATCAAACAGCTCCATCGCGTCCCCTTTCTCTCGCTCTTATTTAGCAAAAGCATAACAGGTAGATAGCTGTATACAGAACAGTTGTTCGTGTGTTTTCTATTGAGCTGTCCGCACGGCATGGTATGGACCTGCGCACGAAATAGGGCGCCCCCGAAGGAGCGCCCTTGCATATCCCCTATGCAGCCAAGTTACGCGACCGGCTCGATCTTCTCGAGACCGCCCATGTAAGGACGCAGAACCTCGGGGATCGTGATGGTGCCGTCGGCGTTCTGGTAGTTCTCCAGAATGGCAGCCATGGTACGACCAGCCGGCAGGCCGGAACCGTTAAGGGTGTGCAGGTAACGCGAGCCCTTGAAGTTCTCGGGGTCGCGGTACTTGATGTTGGCGCGGCGGGCCTGGAAGTCGCCGCAGTTGGAGCAGGAGCTGATCTCCTTGTAGGCGTTGTAGCTCGGCAGCCAGACCTCGACGTCGTAGGTCTGACGGGCAGAGAAGCCCAAGTCGCCGGTGCACAGGCTAATCACGCGATACGGAAGGCCAAGCTGCTGCAGCAGGTACTCGGCCTCGGCGGTCATGCTCTCGAGCTCCTCGTCGGACTCCTCCGGCTTAGCGAACTTGACCATCTCGACCTTGTCGAACTCGTGCTGACGGATGATGCCGCGGGTGTCGCGACCGGCGGAACCGGCCTCCTCGCGGAAGCAGGGGGTGAAGGCGGTGTAGCGGCGCGGCAGGGTGTCGGCGTCGAGGACCTCGCCGGCGTGCAGGTTGGTAAGCACGACCTCGGCGGTGGGGATCAGGAAGTTGTCGCCCGAGACGTGGTAGGCGTCGTCCTCGAACTTTGGCAGCTGACCCGTGCCAAACATGGTCTGACGCTTGACGACGATGGGCGGCCACCACTCCTTAAAACCACGGCTGGTGTGCGTATCGAGGAAGAAGTTGATAAGGGCGCGCTCCAGGCGGGCGCCAGCGCCACCGAGAACGGTAAAACGGCTGCCGGAGAGCTTGTTGCCGCGCTCGAAGTCGAGGATGTCCAGATCGGTGCCCAGATCCCAGTGCGGCTTAAAGTCGAAGTCGAACTCGCGCGGGGTGCCCCAGCGGCGACGCTCGATGTTCTCGTCCTCGTCCTTGCCGTACGGCGTGGCCTCGCAAGGAATGTTGGGCAGGTGAGCCATGAAGTCGTACTGCTCCTGCTCGAGGGCAGTACGACGCTCGGCCAGACCGTCAATCTTCTCGTTGACGGCGCGCACGGCCTCCTTGGCAGCCTCGGCCTCGTCCTTCTTGCCCTCCTTCATCAGGGCGCCGATCTTCTTGGACTCGGCATTACGCGTAGCCTGGAGCTCCTCGACCTCGGTGATGACGGCACGGCGCTCGTCGTCGAGCTCAAAGAACTTCTCGCGATCCCAAGACGTCTGGCGGTTAGCCATGGCGACATCGATGGTATCGGGATTCTCGCGAACAAACTTGATATCAAGCATTAGATCCTCCGGCGATATACATTCCATTTAGGTTGCAACCTTGTACATGTATGGGCAAGTATATACTTATGAGCGTTTACGACCCAACTCAACTACGCAAGAAGGCACCCAATGGACGCAGTTTTTTCCTTTTTGTTTGGCACCCGCACCGGTTTTGCCATCCTTTTCGCCGGCGGCATCCTGTTATTTGCGATTCTTGCCTTTGTAATGGAGAAGCGTACCCATAAGATGTACGTCGACCGCGGACCCAAGTCCGAGGATGAGGAAGACAGCTTCTGGGACTAACCTGCCAAAAAGGGACAGGTTTATTTTGGTCGGTTTTATCTGGGCAAACGCAAGCGCCCCGCAACCGGTAACGATCCGGTTGCGGGGCGCTTTTCGCACATACGACAAAACCGCAGGAAAAACCTGCCAAAATAAACCTGTCTTTTTTGGTCGGTTTTACTGGAGAGTTGCGTCGATTGCCTTGACCAGGGCGCTGCGCATGCCGGCGTCCTCGAGCGCAACGACACCCTTGATGGTGGCACCACCGGGCGAGCATACGGCATCCTTCATCGCCGCAGGATGCTGACCAGTTGCAAGCTGCAGCTTTGCCGTACCCAGCACCATCTGGCTCACAATGCGATAGGCATCGGCACGCGGGATACCGTGCTTGACCGCCGCATCGCCCAGGGCCTCGATTGCCATAGCGACAAATGCCGGAGCGCAACCACCCACCGTGCCGCCCACAAACAGCAGGCTCGTGTCGAGCTCGACCACCGCACCGAGCTTGCCAAGCAGATCAAGCACCACTGCGCTCTGCTCATCACTAAGCGTGGAAGCCTTCTCGCAAGCGATGACGCCCTCGCCCACCGAAACCGGTGTGTTGGGCACCGTCGAGATATGCGCGACGCCCGGCAGGACTTGCTCCCACTTGGCACTGTCCCAGGTCCAGGCAACCGACAGAACGACCTTTTTGGCAAGAGCATCCTTGAGCGGGGCGAATATCTTCTCGATCATGTACGGTTTGACCGCAGCGACCACGATATCGGATGCGGCGACAACCTCGGCGGCATCGTGGCAGGCGACCATGCCGCGCGCCTCGCAGCGCTCAACCAGTGCGTCGTAGCGACCCGCACAGGCGCACATGTCGCTCGCAGCTACACCGGCAGCGATCCAGCCATCGGCCATAGCGCTCGCCATATTGCCAAAACCGACAAATCCAATCTTCATATCTCATAGTCCTTTCAGACACATTCCTCAAAACGAAAGGTATTGTCCCACGCCATTGTTTCGTATTGCCGACCTATTTGTGATACGGCTCGCCACGACTGATCTTGCAGGCACGGTAAATCTGCTCTAGCAGCACCACACGCGCCAGGTTATGCGGCAAGGTAATGCGTCCAAAGCTGAGCATCTCGTCGGCGCGGGCGCGCACGTCATCGCTCACGCCGTCCGATCCGCCGATTACAAAGGCGATGTCGCTGCTGCCTCGCAGCATAAGATCGTCGAGCCTCGCCGAAAACTCCTCGCTCGAGCGCTCTTTGCCCTCAATGGCCAGCAGGATCACATGCGCTCGAGACGGCAGGGCAGCAAGAATTGCCGCCCCCTCCTTGTCGCGCGCGGCATCCACGCCGCCCGCCTTAGCCGGGTCGATATCGGCCACCTCGCGGATATCAACCTTGGCATAGGCACCTAGGCGCTTGGTGTACTCAGCGCACGCGTCCTTCCAAAAGCGCTCCTTGAGCTTACCGACGCAAACGACGGTGTATTTCACGCGCGTTTACTCCTTCGAATCGTTTTGAACTTTGCCGGCGGTCAGCATCTGCTCGAACATAGAGGCCGACTGCGAGAAGTCGCTCGGCAGCACGACCGTCGAGGTTTTACCCGTGCGAGCGAACTCCGTCATCATCTCGGACCACTGCGTAAACATGAACAGTTGGTTGGCCTCGTCATTGCCGACACCCGTCTCCTGGATGATCTCGAGCGAATCTTTGATACCCAGCGCGATGGCCTTGCGCTGGTTGGCGATGCCCTCGCCCGCCTTTTCCATAGCCTCGGCCTCGGCGGTCGCCTCGGTGACGCGCTTGATGCGGTCTGCCTCAGCGAGCTCCTGTGCCGCAGCGCGCTTGCGCTGGGCGGCGTTGATGTCGTTCATGGAGTTCTCGACCTCGGTCGGCAGTGCGATTTTGGTGATGAGCGTCGACACGAGGGTGAAGCCGTAGGCGGCCATCTGCTCGGAAACGGTAGCGTTGACATCCTTGGCGATGTCATCCTTCTTGGCAAAGACCTCATCGAGTGTGTAGACGGGAATCGAAGAGCGCAGGGCATCGGTGATAAAATCGCGCATCTGGTCGACGGGCTCCTGCAGCATGTAGTAGCTCTTGTAGATACCCGAATCTGCCGGGCCGGCGCCCATGTCATAGCTCACGTGGTACTGAGCAGAGACCTCAAGGCCGATGGTCACGTTGTCCTGGGTCTTAACGTCGATGCCAAAACCGTTTTTCATGGTGCGCAGACTCACCGTGGCGGCCTTGCGGTCGATCACGGGCACCTTCATGTGGAAGCCCGCGTTGACGATGCGGTTAAACTTGCCCAGACGCTCGATGATCACGGCATGCTGCTGTTCAACGACATAGCAGGCGCTGGGAAGCAGCAGCAACAGGATGATGATGGGAATCAAAAGGCTGGTAAGGGCGGCGATGATACCGGAAAACAGCATGGTCTCTCCTCTGATAGGCACACGTTGGCATTAGGATACCCGTCCAAGGAGATCGTGCATATCAAAAAAGCCCCCATTGCTGGGAGCTCTTTCATTTAATGGTGCGGGCGAAAGGACGTCCGCGTATCCGCTTCGCGGATCCGCACCGGCTTCGGCCCCCCGCCCGCGGCCCCCCCCCCTTGCGTTCG